>JAJPYK010000304.1:0-1131 GCA_021205005.1 Paraprevotella sp.
AAGTTAAAAAAGAACAAGGCTTGCACTTTTGCCCTGAAAATCCGCATACCAGTATGGGTGCGCGGACAGGTGGTGCCGAGCGATGTGTATCGTTACAGCGACGTAAAACAGCTTTCTTACTCCGTGAAAGTGAACGGACAACCCATGAAGGCGGATTTGCAGGACGGTTATTTCACCGTCGGGCGCAAGTGGAAGGCAGGCGACCGCGTAGAGGTGCATTTCGATATGGAACCGCGCGTAGTGAAAGCGAACCCCCAAGTGAAGGCCGATCGCGGACGAGTGGCCGTGGAGCGCGGGCCGTTGGTATATTGTGCCGAATGGCCGGACAATGATTTCGATCTCGTGAATGTGCTGGCCAATCGGCGGCCCGTGTTCGAGACGGTGGAAAGGCCTGATCTGCTGTACGGACTGACTGAAATACGGACGGATGCTCAGGTGTTGGGCTACGACAAGAGCGGACGGCTGACGACTTCCGATGTCCGACTGACCCTGATACCGTATTATGCCTGGGCGCATCGCGGGGCGGGCAACATGGATGTGTGGCTGCCGCAGGACGTAGATGCCACGACTCCGGCCGTGCCCTCGACCTTGGCTTCCGAGAGCCGCGTGGAGGCTTCTTACAAGACTTCTGCCTTGTCGGCGGTCAATGACGGATATGTGCCGGCCGACGCCAACGATCGTTCGGTGGTCTACTACCGATGGGGAGAGAAGAAAGATACCGCGGAATGGATTTCTTATGAATTTCCCAAACCTTCGAAGGTGTCCGCTTCTACCGTATACTGGTTCGATGACGCACCTTGGGGAGATTGTCGCGTGCCCCGAAGCTGGAGCCTGTATTATAAGGACGGAAACGGACAATGGCAACCGGTGGCGGCTTCAGGAACCTACGGTACGGAGAAGGGTAAGGGCAATACGGTGAATTTTACTCCCGTGCAGACCACCGCTTTGAAGCTGGAAGTGATGCTGCCCGCCGACTACTCGTCCGGTCTCTTCGAGTGGGAGGTGGAGTGATCCTTTGTTCGTGTAATTAATTTGTAAATAAACATTATCCGCCTGCGGATAGGGCAGGGAGGGGACCGATCGTTTGCCGCAGAATGAAAAATTTTTCTGCGGCAAACGATTTTTTTAATG
>JAJPYK010000304.1:1141-24305 GCA_021205005.1 Paraprevotella sp.
GTGCGGAGATTTTTTCTTCGTTGACCGGCAAAAAATTCTGAGGGGCCTCGAGGATGAAAGCAAAGTGAGGTGGAATCTGTGTGCGATCTCCTCTTATGCTTTATTATACAAAGGGTTATGATATGAAGCCGTTTCATTGGTCACCCGCCGGACTTGAGTATGATCCCGAGAGAATCGTCTGAGATAAAGTGTATGTGATTTTCAACTTTATCCGGTCATTGCCCGGATGGATTTTGCCGGGCGGGGGCATCTGCACAGTCAGTCAGCTCTTCATGCGATGCACGTACTCTTTGGGGCTTTCGCCGAAATATTCCTTGAAACATTTGGTCAGGTACGAAGGCGAAGTGAACCCCACTTCATAGGCTATCTCGGCAACGGTCTTTTCGCTCGAAGCCAATAGCGATGCCGCCTTCTTGAGGCGTGAGATGCGTAGCAATTCGTTGGGGGCATAGTTGGTGATGGCTTTCACCTTGCGATAGAGTTGTACGCGGCTCAGTCCCATGCTGCGTCCCAGCTCCTCCACATTCAGTCCCGAATCGGACAAATGCTCTTCGATGAGTTTTTTCAGTCGTTCGATGAAACCTTTGTCGAGTTCGCTGATCGACTCTTTGGCCAGCGTCGTATGGTCGCCGAAGAACTGTTTCATACGTTTGCGGTTCTCCGTGAGATTCTTTACACGTACCTTGAGCACTTCCGGGTTGAACGGTTTGGAGATGTAAGAATCGGCTCCGCATTCAAAACCTTCTATACGTTGTTCGTCTTGTGTGCAGGCCGTCAGCAGGATGATCGGGATGTGGCAGGTTTGCATTTCCGACTTCAGACGGCGGCAGCATTCCATACCGTCTATTGCAGGCATCATGACATCGCAGATGATCACGTTGGGTACGTATTTCATGGCCAGGTTCAATCCGGTTTGTCCGTCCGCAGCCTCCAACACGGCATACCGTTCGCTCATCAATACTTTCACATAGTTGCGTATGTCGGCATTATCGTCGATGACGAGCAGGATGTCTTTGTTTTCATCAGTGGCCGATGCCGGCGTATCCTCGTTTTCTACCGTGATGATTTTCCCGATTTCGTCGGACGAGAGCGCGGGATTGGGGTGCGAGGATACGGGAGCCGGACCGGCCGCCTGTTCACGGTATCGGGCTTGTTGCAGGGGAAGCCGTACGGTGAAGCATGCTCCTCCTTGCGGACGGTTTTCCGCCGTGATCTGTCCGTCGTGCAGTTCGATGAAAGCTTTGACTAAAGCCAGACCGATGCCGGATCCTGCCGTATGGGCATCCGCCTGGTAAAACCGTTCAAAGATCTTGTCATCCTGTCCCGCGGGGATCCCTTTTCCCGTATCGCAGATGCAGAGACATACGCAGTTTGCCGGTCGGTCGATGCGCAGGGACGTCGTGACGCTGCCGTTTTCAGGGGTGAACTTGAAGGCGTTCGACATGAGATTGAAGTAGACCCGTTCGATTTTCTCCACGTCTACGGGGATACGATAGTCGTCCTCTTCGACTTTGAAGGCGAAGCGGATATGTTTCTTGATGGATATGGCCAGAAAGGCGTTGTTCCATTCTTCTATTTGTTCTTTCAGGTCGACGCGCGAAAGGTTGAGCTCCAGTTTCCCGTTTTCGTATTTCCGGAAGTCGAGAATCTGGTTGACCAGGCGCAGAAGGATGTGTACGTTGCGCTGTATGATGTGCATCAGATTCCTTTGTTTGTCGTTCAGCTCGTTTTCTTGCAGAAGTTGTTCCACCGGTGCGGTGATAAGCGAAAGCGGCGTGCGGAAGTCATGCGAGATATTGGTGAAGAATACCAGTTTGGTCTGCGTGGCCTCCTCCAACTGTCGGGAGAGGCCGATCATCTGATCCCGTTGCCGAGCCAGTTGGGTGTTGATCCTCTTTTTGGCTTTGTAGGCCCTGAAAATGACGAGAGCCAGTATGGTCAGCAGACATAATACGGCCAACGACGCATAAAACAGATTGCGTTGTGTCGTGTAATTGGTCAAGTATCGGGCAATCCGGGTGTTGAGAGACTCGATGATGTGGCTTTGTTCGTCGATCTTTTCCGTTTGCAGTTTGATGATGTGCGCGTTGGTACGGTCCACCACGGCCGTACTCAGGATGGTTTCGCGCGGATAGGGCTTGCCTGTCAGGATGTTCATGGCGGTACGCATCACTTTTTCGCCTCCGGTGGGGTAGAGCAGAGTGGCGTCGAGTGTCCGGTCGAGTACACATTCCACACCGTTGTGCTTGCCCGGTAAGGCGTCGATGCCGATGAAGAACGGGCGGGGGGTGCCGCTTTTCTTCCAGGCCTGATAGGCTCCCATGGCCATGCGGTCGTTGTGGGCGAAGATCAGGTTGATGTGCGGATGGTATTTCAATAGACTGTCAGTTCGGCTCTCCGCCTTTGTTTCCGACCATCCGGCGTCCGTTTCGTACACCAGTTTCATTCCCGGATGTTTGGCCATTGCGCTCATGAATCCCTGATGGCGGTCTATTGCGGACGAGGAACCGACCAACCCGCTGATTTCGGCCACCGTACCTTTTCCTTTCAGCAGATTGGCGATGTATTCGCCTGCGGCCCGTCCGATTTCATAATTGTCAGCTCCCACGTAGGCCGTGTATTTGTCGGACAGGATCTTGCGGTCTACAACGACGACGGGGAGTCCCTTGTCATAGGCTTTTTCCACCATGGGGGTGATGGTGGCGGCCTCGTTGGGAGCCACCACTAACAGGTTTACGCCTTCTTCGATGAAATATTCGATGTCTGCCTTCTGCTTTTCGTGACTGTCGTCGGCCGATCGGATTTCGACTTTCACGTCATCGTATAATCGTGCTTCGCGGTGCATCTCGCGGTTCATCTTGGTCCGCCAGGCGTCATCGCTGCATTGTGACACTCCGATGATATAATGCGGTGTATTCTCCCGGCAAGCATTGCAGAGCAAGAGGACGAAGAATACGAAAAGTATATTTTTCATGCTTTTCGGCTTTGTATTTAATAGCTGTGAGGCGGCAAAGGTACGGATAATCTCTGTAAAACACGATTAAAACGGGTAGAAATGACTTATAAATTAGGTATTTGCGAAGAGGCGTGAGGCGGTTTGCGGAGACTGGCGGATGCGGCGTCGGAAACATTTGGGCGATATAAATCCCGTGAGGCATAAAGAAGTCTGAAATTATAGTTGTAAATTTGGACCGTGAATCAATTAAACGGATAATGCAATGAGAAAGTTCGTATTACTTACAGCAATGTGGATGGTGTGTGTCTGCATGTCAGCACAGTCCAAAGTCTATTTTACTAAAGAAATAACGCCCGAAGCGCTTGTCAGGATATATAAGGCTTTGGGTAAGGAAGCCAAAGGGCGCGTGGCCGTGAAAATAAGTACAGGCGAAGCGGGCAGCAACAACTACTTGAAACCGCCCCTCATCCGTGATCTGGTGGACGAGGTGAACGGTACGATAGTCGAGTGCAATACGGCCTATCAGGGCAAACGCAATACGTCTGAGGCCCATTGGCAGACGATTCATGAACATGGTTTCGACTCCATTTTTGCCGTGGACCTCATGGATGAGTTCGGTGATATACGGATTCCCGTGAAGGACAAAAAGCATATCAAGTATGACATCGTGGGCTCTCATCTGGCCAATTATGACTTCATGATCAATCTGGCCCACTTTAAAGGTCATGCCATGGGAGGTTTCGGCGGCGTGTTGAAGAATCAGTCGATAGGCGTGGCATCCAGTGCGGGAAAATCCTATATCCATAGCGCGGGAAAAGTACAAAGTCCTCAAGAGGTTTGGCTGAATATTCCGGCTCAGGATTATTTCCTCGAAAGCATGGCTTCTGCCGCTCAGGCCGTGGCCGACTATTTCAGTGGGAACGTCATTTATATTGATGTGATGAACAATATGAGCGTGGATTGCGACTGCGACAGTCATCCGGCCCAGCCGATGCTCAAAGACATGGGCATATTGGCCTCGCTGGATCCCGTAGCTCTGGACCAGGCTTGTCTGGACAAGGTTTTTAATTACCAAGGTAAACCGGGCGACGACAATAAGCCGTTGATAGAGCGAATAAACCGTCAGCACGGTACTTATATCACGGATTACGCCGAGAAAATCGGGCTCGGCAGCAAAAACTATACGTTGGTGGATATAGATAAGTAAGCCTGAAACTTTATTGATTTTTTGATCAACCTGCCCGAAAGGTAAGAGTAGGGCAGGTTTTATTTTTTTATGATATGACCACAACAATTCTGCTTACGGCTTTGGTCACTGCATTGCCTTACGGCGTTGCGGCGCAAAGAGACACGACGTTGCATGCGCTCGATAGCGTTGTCGTCACGGGAACACGCAATGGGACGGACATACGCCACTTGCCGATGACCATATCGGTCGTGGGGCGGGATCGATTGACGGAGAACGAGCGGGTCAATGTCCTGCCGACTTTGGCCGAACAGGTGCCTGGGCTTTTCGTCACGTCACGAGGCATGATGGGATACGGCGTGAGCGACGGCGCGGCAGGTACGATAAACCTGCGCGGAATCAGTAGCGGAACGGGACAGATGATGGTGCTTGTCGACGGACATCCGCAGTATCAGGGCATATTCGGGCATTCCATCAGTGATTCCTACCAAACGATGATGACCGAGAGAGTGGAGGTGCTGCGCGGTCCGGCTTCGATGCTTTACGGTTCCAATGCTATGGGGGGAGTCGTCAATATCGTGACGAGAAAAATGCTGCAAGACGGCGTGAAGACCGATTTCAGTGCTGGGGCCGGGTCTTACGGTACGGTGCAAAGCGAAATCTCCAACCGGATAAAGAAGGGGAAATTCAGCAGCACGATTGCCGGACAATACGGACGAAGCTACAACAACCGTCCCGATATGGGCTTCGAACAGTACGGAGGCTATGCGAAACTGGCCTATGATTTCGTTTCGCATTGGAATGCTTACGCCGACCTTGACCTCACACATTTCAACGCTTCTTATCCGGGGAGCATACACGATCCTATCTATGATGCGCGGCAATGGGTCACGCGCGGGGAGGCTTCCATGGCGATAGAAAATCATTATTCGAACACTTCCGGAGCGATAAGTGCATATTACAACTTCGGACGACATAAAATCAATGACGGTCACGGCGAGGGAGAACCTCGGCAAACCAGTTATTTCCTTTCCAAGGATGCCGTATCGGGCATTTCGTTGTACCAGAGTGCACGTTTTTTCAGTGGCAATAGAATGACGTTCGGATTGGATTGGCAGCATATCTACGGTAAGGCTTGGAATCGGAATATTGCTACCGGAGAGGACGCTGCGCCGATAGGAAACGAGCATGAGAACGAGGTTGCCGCTTATGCTGACTTCCGTCAGGACTTCCTTACGTGGCTGACGATAGACTCAGTATTGCGTATCGATCATCATTCGCAGACGGGTACGGAATGGGTTACGCAAGGCGGTTTGGTGTTTCATGCGGCGAAATACGGTGAATTGAAAGCCATGGTCAGCAAGGGATTCCGTAATCCAACCATTCGGGAGATGTATTTCTGGACACCGGCCAACGCCGACTTAAAGCCGGAACGGATGATGAACTACGAACTTTCGTGGAAACAACACCTCAAAGAGGGTGCGCTGTCTTACGGCGTAAACGTATTCTACATCAAGGGCGACAATATGATACAGACGCAGATGGTGAACGGAAGACCCATGAATGTCAATACGGGGGCGATAGAGAACAGCGGAGCCGAGTTGGAATGGAATTGGCGGATCAACCGGTTCTGGAGCCTGAACAATAATTATAGTTACCTGCACATGCGTAACAAGGTGCTTGGAGCTCCTGAGTTGAAAGCCTATGCAGAGGCTAATTATACGTCGGGCAGATGGCGCGTGTCGAGCGGACTGCAATATATTTACGGCTTGTATACACAGGTTTCTCCGTCTGAGATCCGCGAAAAGTTTTGGCTTCTGCATGCCACGGTCAGTTACAAGGCATGCAAGAATCTGGAGATATGGGCGAAAGGCGATAACCTTTTGGCTCAGAGGTATGAGATAAACTACGGTTATCCTATGCCGAAAGCCACGTTTATGGGTGGACTGAACGTCACTTTCTGATACCGCGTAAGTGATCCTGTTCGTGAGACGGTTCGAGAGACAAAAGTCATGTCCGGACATAATTTCCTTTTTGTTCGGAAGCCGGTGCCTCTTATGGACGCTCTCTCGAAAGGTCTATCTGTCATTGTCCTGCAGCCGGTCGGAAATCTTTCGCGGTTTCTACGAGATCTGGCCTCGTGTCATTTCATGGCATTGAAAAGCTTGTCGAGACTTTTTATTCTGTAAAGATAGGTTTGTTTCAGGTGTTGGATAGAGGCTGTATAATGCTCGAATGTATCGAAACGGGCCGGGGCCTGATTATACCAAAGCTGCTCATTCTCCAATGCTGACGGGCGAATCTGTTCGTCCCAACGGTCTATCTGGTCGGCGAGTCGCTCGAATTTGGGCTTCAGTTGGTTCCATCTTTTTTTAACCGTGGTTGTGAATTTTGGATCTTTCAACAGCCGGTCGTACCATAAGGCCGTGGGATTATACAAACTGTCTCCGGTCAATGCCCTGACGTCGGGCAGGTCGAAGCGTGAAGGACGAATGTTGCCTTCGCGGTCGACTCCGACATCAATGAATGCCAAATCAAAGTCCCACACCGGACCGGCTTTAATCTTCTTGCCTTTTAACCAGTGCATGTAGCAGCTCCTCGGGCCGTTGGGCTCGGCATTCTGCGTCAGTTCGTGCACGATCCACCAATCGGCAAAAGACCGTATGTCCAGATATTGATCATAAAGCAGACGCCTGTCTTTATCGGAACCTGAGTACAACAATTGTTCTATGCGATCCATTCTGTTTTGAATGTCCTTCATCTGTTCCGGCGTGGCGGCTTCCGGATATTGTACGTTAAAAGGCAATTTCCGGTACGACGTACGGAAAAATGTCGGTATATCTCTGTAATCGTCTCCTTCCAGCAGGCAGTCTCCGGGATGCAGTCGTATGCACTCTTCTCCCACTTCTATGCCTTTGGTCCGCAGGTAGCACCCTTGTGGCTTTCCGTTGATCACCACGTCGACGAACCGGTCTTCCGGTGTCCAGTCTAAATCCGTTTGTCGGGCTATGGCCAATGCCAGGCTGTTCCGGATATTGCTGTGGTCCATAAAATTGGCGAGTAGCAGCCAGTTCTTTCCCGGTTTCATACCTGAAAAACCGAAATCTCGGTCCAGTTTAAAAACGAAAGGCTTTTTGGGCTTGGAAAACGTAGAGTGCCCGCGTGCCTTGATGGATACCTTACTCGATTGAAAAGCAACCGTACTGTCCGGCAATACGAAGCTGAACACGCACTGGTCCTTCCATTCGTCACGGGAAAGGATTGGTTTCCCGTCTTGCGTCTGTATGTATAAGGTGGGAATCTTGTTCAATGCGAATGTCTGTAACGTCAGACCTTGCATAAAAAGACATAGGCATAATATGAATTTTCTCATCGTTCGTTCTCTTTATATCTCTATCGGTTCCGTTCTTTATGGGCTCGTATTTAAGGTTATCTTCCCTATATTTTCTTTAGGGACGGCCTTACAAAAGTATAAAGAACAGCACGAATCGCCAATGGATTTGCGTTAATTTATACTCTTCGCGGAGGGATTAACGTACAATGACAGGACCATTTCAAGAGACGACTTCTTCAGAGAGAGGTCCCGGAAGCATCGGGTGCCAGGAGAAAGCGAAAAAGGACAGTCCGTTTCGATCGGGCTGTCCTTTTGGGGTTGAGCGTTTTTTCGCGACGGCCTCTTAGCCTGCGCGATGTATTTTTTCCTCATTTCTTCCGGCAATTCCGGCATGGCTCCGTTTTGCGTGCATACATAAGCCGAAACGTCTACGGCCGCTTTATGGGCGTCGGTGACGGACATCCCGGCCAGGATCGCCGCCGTGAATGCCGCCGTGAAGGAGTCGCCGGCACCGACCGTGTCGGCAACGTCCACTTTCGGTGTCTCCACAAACGATACCACTCCCGGCGTGAAGACATAGCTGCCGTTCACTCCGCAGGTGAGGATCAGCATCTTCAGATTGTATTTGGCCAGCAGAATCCAGCATTTGTCCTGCAAGTCAATACCCGGATAGCCGAACATACGGCTGACCGAAACCAATTCTTCGTCGTTAATCTTCAGGACGTTGCATTTGCGGAAGCTGTTGCACAGGATTTCTTTCGTATAGAAAGCCTGACGCAAGTTGATGTCGAAGATTTTATACTGTCCGTTGTCTTCGGGCATCGTGTCGAGAAACTGGTTGATCGTCTCGCGTGACACTACGCTGCGTTGAGCCAACGAACCGAAACAGACGGCACGTGTATGCAGAGCCAGATCCTTCAGTTCGTCCGTGAAAGGGATATTGTCCCATGCCACATTCTCCTTGATGTCGTAACACGGAACACCCGTCTCGTCCAACTCCACTTGTACGGTTCCCGTGGGATAAGGCACACGTTCGATCTGGGTTTTCAAGCCTTTTCCCTTGAAATTTTCCATGATTTCGTCACCCAGTTTGTCGTTTCCGATTGCGCTAACTACGCGGCTGTTAAAGCCGAACTGTGAAATGTGGTAGGCAAAATTGGCCGGTGCGCCGCCGATCTTCTTTCCGTCAGGCAGCACGTCCCATAAGGCTTCGCCCATGCCTACAACAATGTCATTCTTCATGAGGCACTTATTTAATATTTGATTTTAAACATATAGTAAAAGAGATAGATGACACCGACGGTCATCACTGCCACAGCTCCCGACTGTCCGATGGCGTCGGAAGCCATACCCATAGCGATAGGGAAGATGGTTCCTCCGAAGAGTCCCATAATCATCAGACCGGATATTTCGTTCTTCTTTTCCGGCATGTGCTGCAGGGCTTGGGAGAAGATGATGGAGAACACGTTGGAGTTTCCGAATCCGATCAAGGCGATGCAGGCATAGATGGCAGGCTGTCCGTGGAAAAAGAACAGGCCGATCATCGCCACGAGCATGCAGGCCACGCTGATGGCAAAGAAGCGTTTGGCCGGCATGTGGCTCAGAATGAACGAACCCAACAGGCATCCGGCCGTACGGAAGATGAAGTAGAGACTGGTGGCAAAGCCGGCATCCTCCAACGACATATTCAGTCTTTCGATCAGAATCTTGGGCGCGGTGGTATTCGTACCCACATCAATACCCACATGGCACATGATGCCAATAAAGCACAGGAATATAAAAGGTTTGCCCAGCAAGGCAAAGCATTCGCCGAACGTGGACGGCTTGCCTTTTTCTTTCTCTTCGTGGATGTGCGTATTGCCCAGCAACAGGATGGCGATGACCGCTATAATCATGTAGACCGGGAAGAGCACGCGCCAACCCAATCCCCATGACGGCATGGCGGCCGTAGCACCCCACATGGCGATATACGGGGCCAGGAACGAAGCGATGGCCTTGACGAACTGTCCGAATGTGAGCGAGCTGGCCAGACGCTTGCCGCTGACGATATTAGACAGCAGCGGATTGAGCGACGTCTGCATCAGAGCATTGCCGATGCCCAGCAGAGAGAAAGATAAGAGCATGGCGGTATACGCATCGCTGAAGATCGGGATGCACAGTGACAGTACGGTGACGACCAAGCTCAGCAATACCGTCTTTTTCTGCCCGATCCGGTTCATGAGCATGCCCGTAGGCACGGAGAAAATCAGGAACCAGAAGAATACGAGCGAGGGGAACAAGTTCGCTTGCGAGTCCGTCAGGCTCAGATCGGCTTTTACATAATTCGAGGCAATGCCGACCAGGTCGACAAAACCCATGGCGAAGAAGCATAGCATGATAGGAAGCAGGCGGGACATATTGCCCGTCTGTTCCTGTGATGAAGATGTATTTACCATGTCCGTACTGTGCTTTTAAAGTCCTAAACGGTATACGGTACACTGATCCACACGGTAATTGCCGTTCTTGCCGTAGAAGCTCATTCTGTTATACGGCTCGTTCGGGAATACCAGATTGGTCATGGCTATCTTGCCGCCATCGAGGAATAATTCCACGGAACATTTGTCCACGAAGACGCTCAGCGTATGGATCTGTGCCTTGTGGAGCGGAGCCCAGGTGCCCAGAGCGAAGTCGTTGACGTAGTTGATGGCCGTCTTTTCCCATTTGCGGTCCTTGTCCAAGGGGTGCGGTTGGCTCTTGCTGCCGAAATCCACGATGCCGCTCTTCGTGCGGTCCATCACCAGCTTGTTGGATACGAGGTCGAAATAGATGTTCACTTCCTCGCCCTTTTCATTGAAGAGTTTGAAGCCCATGATGTCTGCGGTGCCTTGAGTGAGTTTCAGTTCGATCTCGTAAGCCCCTTCGTTGTTTTGCAACAGCGTGTCGATGTGGTGTTCCTGGTTGACGTCGAATGCCGGGAACTGCTTTTCTTCTTTGCGCAGCGTCTGCACCTCTTTCACCGGATTCACGGAAACGTAATACTCTCCGTCCTGTTCATAAAGGCCCAATTCGCGGGGCAATGCGTTGGCACTGCGGAATTGCCGGGTCGGTACGAGGTTGGCATACTGCCAGTTGCTCATCCAGGGCACGGCGATGGTACGGTCTCCCGTGTTGGAGAAGCATACGGTGGCGTAGTGGTCCTTACCCAAATCCAGCCATTTCACCGTATCCTTCGGACTGTCGCAGGTGAAGTTCTTTCCGTCGAAGTCACCCACGAAGTACTGCGTAGCGCTGCCGCCGAAGTAGCAACCCGGGTTCACGTTGACGATCATGACCCATTCCTTTTTGTTCGGGTCCCCGTTTACCGGCAGTTGCACCATGTCCGGGCATTCGAACTAACGAGGCTGTACGCCGTAGCCTTCGCCCCATCCGCTCAGATAGTTCCAGTCTTTCAGGTTCTGCGAGTCGTAGAAACGCATTTCTTTGTCGGCCGATACGATCATCACCCATTTGCGAGCCGGTTCATACCAGAACACTTTCGGGTCGCGGAAGTCCTTCAATCCGTCGAACGGACGAAGAATCGGGTTCTTCTCATATTTGGTGAACGTATCTCCGTTGTCTTTGCTGTAAGCCATACATTGAATCTGGCCGTTTTTGTCGCTGGCTGAGGTATAGAAAGCGATAATGCTGCCTTTGCCGTAGCCGGCGGCGTTGTCCTTATCCACGATGGCGCTTCCGGAGAAGATATGTCCCAACGTGTCGCGGGCGATGGCCGGAGCCTTGTGGTCCCAGTGCATCAGGTCCTTGCTCGAAGAGTGTCCCCAGTGCATGTTGCCCCATACGGAGCCGTAGGGATTGTATTGGAAATAGAGATTGTACACTCCGTCTTTATATACCAGTCCGTTGGCATCGTTCATCCATCCGTAGAGCGGGGTGTGGTGATAGATGGGGCGGAACTTCTCCGTGTTCGTTGTGTCGAACGTGTCGGACAGCTTGATTTCCTTCCAGCATACGGCATTTTTCCCGATGCGGTTGATGCGTACGGTGGCGCTGTCGGCGCCTTCGGGCAGGGCGAACGGCACGTAATAATCTACCTTCTTGTTGGCCAGACGGATGTCCATGTCCGTGTCTCCCGGATCGCCTGTGTCGAGGCGAACCTGACCTTCTGCCGAGCTTTCCTCGATCGGCAGCAACAGGTATTTCTTCGGGTGTGCGATGTGAATGACAGTCAGGCTGTCGCCTTCCTGCTCGAATGTCATGTCGCTCTGAGCGCTTTTACACGAAGCTGCGGTCAATGCTGTGACCACGGCGCAGACCGCGCCGGTTGAAAATAGTGCTTTTATGTGGTTTTACCTTTTATGAATGAATAATTCGTTTATATGAGTTTTCCTTAAAATTTCACATTGGCCGAGAACTCCACGGTGAACGGGCGGATATAGCTTCCGGCCATCCAGTGTCCGTCATATTGCTTGGCGTCCTGTTTCTCCACCAGTTCCGCTCCGGCGATGCTGCCCTGTGCGCCGTCTGGTTCAGGAAGTTGATGAACGTGGTTCCCAGCGTCAGGTGCTTGTTGACGGTCCAGTTGAGGCCGCCGAACGTTTCCCACCGTCCGTTGAAGTAATAGGCTTCGTTGATGTTGGCGTAGGTCTTGCTGAAGTAACGGAAGCTGGCCCAGATCTTCAGGTCTTTGGTGATCATGTAACTGGGATCGAGCTCTACCAATACTTTGGAGATTTCGGCTACGATATTGCCGGTGGCATTGATTTTGGACTCATTGCCGTCGGAGAACATGACGCCCGTTTCATACTTCTTATATTTCGGCACCTGGTAGGTGAACAGGAAATGGAAGTCGAAGCCTTTGAACGGATGAATCTCGGCATCAGTGGTCCATCCGACGGTCTTGATGTCATAGCTCAACGGAGCGGCCTTGATGTCCGACGGATTGGCGGGATTGATCAGGTTCAGCGTGGAATTGTTGTTCGTCTTGGCGATGTAGGAGAAGAGAGAAGTCAGGCTGATCCACGAGGTGTTGTAGTATACGCCGGCCCTTCCGAGCGGAACGGTGATCTTGTCCACATTCGGCATTTCGGCCGGGGCGAAGTTCGACAGGTTCGGATGTTGGGTGATGTAGGTAAAGTCGCCGGTCAGTCCGAATTCTTTGGTGATCTTGTAGGTCAGCGACGCCGTGAAGTCCATGTTCAACCAGTCATAGTCGAATCCTCTCGGCGTGATCAGGGTGCCGTCGGAGGCCGTCGCTCCGATATGATAGTTGTAGAAGCGGCCCACGGCCTTGCCGTCGTCATTGTATACGGCCAGGTTGTCGCCCGTCAGCTTCTGGTATTCGAACCGTGCGCCGTAGTTGAGGTTCCATTTGGGGGTGATGTCCCAGTCGTGCGTGGCATAGAAGGCCAGCTTGTTCTCATGACCCTTATAGAATTCCGAGGCGTTCTGGTTGAAGTTGTAATAAGGTGTATCCCAGTAATAATGGGCCGAGGACGACGGTGTGCCGTAGAGAATCTGCGGATAGGCCTCTACCGTATGGTCGTACATGGTGGTATTGGAAGAATAGTCCACGTTGTAATACCATTCGTTCCGTCCTATGCGCCAGGTCTGGTTGCTGTATTTGCGGCTCAACTCGGTCGTGAAGAAGAATTCGTCGATATATCCCCGGTTGAAGCACGACATGCGGCTTTGCACGTATCCTTTATAAGGCGTTTTGCTGCCGTCGGTATTCTTCAGATAATACCCGGCGTCCTCGTCCTGGTAGTTCATGTCCATCGGCGTCTGATAGAGGTAAGAACCCAACGCATGGTCATATTTCATGTTGATGTCCCATTCCATTCAGTTGTCCCATTTGTACTTGTGCAGCAAGGTGATTTGGTTGCCCTTGCTGGCCGTGGCGTCATACAGGTTGGTGACTTTCACCTCTCCCGTGCGGATATCCATATAGGGAATGGTGCCCACATTGGGCAGGTAGGATGAGGTGCCGAGGCTGAATCCCGGAATTTCGCGCACGCTTCCGTCGCCCACGTAGATGAACGGTGCGCTGGTCGTGGCGTTCGACAGCCAGTGGCTGTTGCTGTAATGATAGATCAAATAGAGTTCTCCGCGTCCCTCGTTGTATTTCTTGGTCAGTGCGGCCTTGTAGATCTGGGTGCGGTCCTGGTATTGCGCAAAACGCAGTTTGAAGGTACCCGGGTCGAAATCCTGATAGATGCTTCCGCTATAATACCATCCCTTTCCGAAGCCTCCGTTCACGTTCATGTCGAACTGCTGTTTGCCGAAATGATTCGTGTTGTAGTTCAGCGTTCCGTTAAATTTTTCTCCGCCCGTGCCCAACTGGGTGAAGGATTTGACGGCATATCCGATATTTCCCGTCGTGATGGCCGTCTCCGAGATTTTCAGCAGTCCGGTGTGCGCCAGACTGCAATCGCCGCGCCAGTGCGTATTGACGTTGTGAGGATTGGAGTTATATACCACGGGCAGGCCGTTTTCTAACACGTTCACGTCTCCGCCGGGCAGTCCGATGGAAATTTCGCGCGGACCGTTCGCGCTGGCCGCGTTCAGCATGACATTACGGTTGCCTTCCTCCTTAGAGGCCGACTTAATACTGTCCGTCGCGTTTTCCTGTGCAAAAGAATTGACACAAGTGAGCGATGGGATCAGCAGTGTGAGAACTTTAGAGGTCTTCATACATTTTGATGGACTCATAGTATCATTACGTTTTTTTGTTACGATGTTTATTACAGTGCAAAGAAAGTAAAAAAAGAAGATTTAGAGGTATAATGAATCGTTCATTTCCTTATAATTTTGTTTCATAACGCCCGTTTGAGACCTTTTGTGAGGTTTTTACACCCGTGTGGAAGCGGGCTTATAACTTTCTCAGGTCCAATCGCTTTTTCCCCGTCCTCCGGTTCGCCTTTCCTCACATTTGTCATTCGGGGAAGGGGAGGTCCGGACGAGGCGTTTTTTTTCTGCGGAAGAAAATTTTTCAATCTCCGCAGATTGAAAAATCAATCTCCGCAGATCGACGGAGGGACTTCCTGAGGGGGTCGGACGGACGGTGAAATAAAAAACGGAAAAAGCCGGGATAATCGGTCCGATTGAACCAAAAAATGCTTATATTTGCGGCATGAAACGCAAGGTAGTCATATTATTATCCGCATTCGTACTGCTTCTGGCCGTACATCCGGCGTTGGCGTTTCATTTCTGCGGAGGCGATCTGTCCTCGGTAGAGGTGCCCTATTGGCACGACGCCGGGCTTTCATGCTGTTGCGGCGGGGCCGCCGGGACGGGAAAGGCGTCGGTCGTGGCGGAGGCGGGTTGCTGCCACATGCGGATGGTCTATCTTTCCACCGATAATTATTTGCAACAGGACACGTTGCAGGTGCCGCCCTGTACGGCGACGGCCTTTTTCGAGTTCCGTGTCCCGTCATGTCTCCTTTTTTCTCCCTTTCAGCGCATCGTAAAGGCCGATATACCCCCTTTGCTGTGCCATGAACGAGGGCGCGAACGGCTCTCGCGCTTTTGCGTGTACCTCATTTGATCGGGTTCTATTCTTTTTTTTGACGGGACGCGCGACGGACCGGTCGGTTGCGGCGGTCCGGGGCGGCGTGTCGCGGCGTGTTTTCATTTCTGGTGACGGGGAGGTGCATTCCTGTCATCGCGTGTTCATCATGTAAAAAAAGAATTTTCATGTAGAATAGAATCATCAAGTTTTTTTTAGACAACAGGCTGGTGTCTGTCCTGTGTCTCCTTCTGCTGGTGATAGGCGGACTGTCTACGGCTCCCTTCAACTGGCACGGCGGTCTGCTGCCCCGGAACCCCGTGGCTGTGGATGCCATTCCGGACATCGGCGACAACCCGCAGATCGTGGCCACGGAATGGATGGGCCGTTCGCCCAAGGACGTGCAGGAGCAGGTCACTTATCCGCTCACCACGTCTTTGCTGGGCATTCCGGGCGTGAAGAATATCCGGAGTACGTCCATGTTTGGCATGTCGTTCATCTATATCATATTCGATGACGATGTGGAGTTTTATTGGAGCCGTTCGCGGGTGTTGGAAACGCTGAACTCCCTGCCCGCCGGGACTTTGTCCGAAGGAGTGCGTCCGTCTTTGGGGCCCGACGCCACGGCTTTGGGGCAAATCTTCTGGTATACGTTGGAGGGGCGGAACCCCCGCACCGGGAAACCGGCCGGAGGCTGGAGTCCGGAAGAACTGCGTACCTTGCAGGATTTTTATGTAAAATACTCGCTTTCGTCGGCCGAGGGCGTATCCGAGGTCGGGTCCTTCGGCGGTTTCGTGAAAGAATATCAGATCGAGCTGGATCCGGATGCCATGCGGGCCTTCAACGTTTCGGTGATGGACGTGATGAATGCCGTGCAGAAGAGCAATGTAGACATCGGAGCCGAGACGATGGAAGTGAACAAGGTGGAGTATCTCATCCGCGGGTTGGGCTATATTAAGAATGTGGACGACATCCGCGAGGCGGTGATCGCTTCGCGCGGAGGCGTTCCCGTGCGCGTAGGCGACGTGGCTTTCGTCACGACCGGACCGGCTCCCCGTCGCGGCGGATTGGATAAGGAAGGAGTAGAGGCCGTGGGCGGCGTGGTCGTGGCCCGCTATGGTGCCAACCCGATGGAGGTCATCCGTCAGGTGAAGGACAAGATACGGGAAATGGACGTGAGCATGCCCGAGAAGAAGCTGGCGGACGGTACCGTATCCAAGGTGACGGTCGTACCTTTTTACGACCGCACCCGGTTGATTCAGGAAACGATCGGCACGCAGGAGACGGCCTTGTCTCACGAGATCCTCATCGTGATCATCGTGATCATCGTCCAGGTGTTCAATCTGCGCGCCTCCGTCGTCATTTCCTCGTTGTTACCCGTGGCGGTGCTGGCTACGTTCGTCCTGATGAAGGCGACGGGCATCAGCGCCAATATCGTGGCCCTTTCGGGCATCGCCATCGCGATCGGCGTGGTGGCCGACGTGGGCGTGGTGTTCGTCGAGAGCATCATCCGGCATAAGGAGCGTCCGGAGAATCGCGGGGTGCGTTCGGGACGTCCGCTGCTCCGGCTGATCTATACGGCCGTGTCCGAAGTGTCGGGCGCGATCACCACGGCGATGCTCACCACCGTCGTGAGCTTCATTCCCGTATTCGCCATGCAGGGGCCGGAGGGCAAGCTGTTCGCCCCGTTGGCCTATACCAAGACTTATGTACTGTTGTTCGCCCTCCTGATCGGCTTCACGATTCTCCCCACGCTGGCCTATCTGGTCTTCTCCGTCGACATCCGTTCCGCGAAATGGCGACGGGCCGGCAATGCGCTGTTGATCGCGGCCGGCATCGTATGGGCTGCGCTTTCGGGTTACGGGCTGGCTTTGGGACTGTCGTTCATGGGTCTGAACAATCTGACGGTCCGTTACTGGAAGAATCCGAAGACGCCGTCTTTGCTGAATGTGGGCATCGTGCTTTGCGTCGCTCTTTACTACCTGACGCAGGAATGGCTGCCGCTCGGTCCGGAGCACGGTCTGTGGCCCAACCTCTGTTTCGTGGCCCTTCTGGTAGCCGTGATTCTGGGACTGCTTTATGCGCTGGTACGCTATTACGCGCGCATTCTGTCGTGGTGTCTCGACCATCGTCTGAAGTTCCAGGCCCTTCCTGTCGTGGTCCTGCTCCTGGGGCTGACCGCCTGGTTAGGCTTCGGTCGGGTGTTCGGTTTCCTCTCTTTCGGTTCCGACCGCATCCGGAAAAGTGCGCCATGGCAGGCGGCCGAAAGGGTTTTTCCGGGCATCGGAGAAGAGTTCATGCCCACGTTGAACGAAGGATCTTTCCTGTTGATGCCGTCCAGCATTCCCTATACCGGGGTGGAAGCCAACAAGGAATTTATCGCCTTGATCGACCGCCGTGTGTCGGCCATACCCGAAGTGGAGCGGAATGTAGGCAAATGGGGGCGTGTCAATTCGGCCCTGGATCCCGCCCCGATCCAGATGTATGAGAATACCATCAGTTACCGGCCGGAATATGCGCTGGACGAGGACGGCCGGCGCGAGCGGTTCAAGGTGGACCGCGACGGGGCGTTCGTGCTCCGCGACGGTTCGCGTTATCAGCCGGCCGACGGTTTCCGCATCGTGTCGCCGGACAGTCTCATCCCTGACCGGCATGGCGAATACCTGCGTCAGTGGAGGCCTGAGATCCGCAGTGCCGACGACATCTGGCAGGCCATCGTCCGTGCCGCCCTGGTGCCGGGCGTGACTTCCGCTCCTAAACTGCAACCCATCGAGGGACGTCTGGTCAGGCTCTCCACGGGGATGCGTGCGCCGATGGGGCTGAAGGTGTACGGTCCCGATCCGGCTTCGATCGAGGAGGCTGGCCAACGGCTCGAGAAGGCCTTGCGCGACGTTCCCTCCGTGCGGTCCTCTTCGGTGTTCTACGACCGTGCGGCCGGAGCGCCCTATCTGGACATCGTGCTGGACCGGCCGCGTATGGCCCGATACGGCATGACGGTGGCCGATCTGCAAGAGGTGATTTCCGCCGCCGTGGGCGGCATGCCGCTGACGACGACGGTGGAGGGGCGCGAACGCTTTGCCGTGCGCATACGTTATCCGCGCGAA
The DNA here is from genome assembly GCA_021205005.1 of Paraprevotella sp. Classification (GTDB taxonomy): domain Bacteria; phylum Bacteroidota; class Bacteroidia; order Bacteroidales; family Bacteroidaceae; genus Paraprevotella. Next base: position 19,205 of record JAJPYK010000304.1, read on the forward strand.
CTCAGGGAGAGCGCCGAGGAACTCGGCCGTCTGCCCGTGCCCACCGCTGCGGGTACCCAGGTGCCGCTGAGCGAAGTGGCCGATCTCCGTTACGACACCGGAGCGCAGATGATCCAGAGCGAGAACACGTTTCTTATGGGATACGTGATTTTCGACAAGCGGGAAGGGGCCGCCGAGGTGAATGTCGTGCATGAGGCGCAGAAGGTGCTAGAGAAGAAAACGGCCGACGGTTCGCTGGTGCTTCCTAAAGGGGTAAGCTATCGTTTCGCCGGGAATTACGAGCAGCAGGAGCAGGCGGCGAAACGGCTGTCGCTCATCGTGCCGGCGGTGTTGCTGTGCATACTGCTCATCCTTTATTTCCGTTTCCGTTCGCTCACGGCCTCCCTGATTCATTTTTCCGGCGTGTTCGTGGCCTTTGCCGGAGGCTTTATCCTGTTGTGGCTCTACGGACAGGGCTGGTTCCTGAACTTTTCGTTCGACGGGGTCGGCCTGCGCGATTTGTTCCAGGTGCACGACATCCATCTGAGTGTAGCCGTGTGGGTGGGCTTCATCGCCCTGTTCGGCATCGCTACCGATGACGGCGTACTTATGGGATCTTACATCCACGACGTGTTCAAGGAGAAGCGTCCCGCCACGATACCTGCCATCCGCGAGGCCGTGCTCGAGGCCGGACTGAAAAGTGTCAGGCCGGCGGCCATGACGACGGCTACCACGCTGATCGCTCTCCTGCCGGTGCTGACCTCTACCGGCAAGGGGGCCGAAATCATGATACCGATGGCTTTGCCGGCTTTCGGCGGCATGTTGATTCAGTCCATGACAATGTTTATCGTGCCGGTGTTGCAGTGTATCTGGCGGGAGTCCGTTTGCCGGCGCGCACGGAAAAGAGATTGGAAAGAAAGTCATGAACTACTTAAAGACGTGGAATCATGAAACAATATATCAAATATGGGATAGGGCTTATCCTCTGCTGGGTTTGCGCGCGCGGAGCCGCGCAGCGGAACGATTCGTTGGATTACTATCTGGAGTGGGCCGGGAGAAACAATCCCGTGCTGAAAGCCGAGTTCTCTACCTATCGCGCCAGTCTGGAGCGGATCCCTCAGGCCGGAGCTTTTTCCGACTTGCAACTCGACATGGGGTTTTACGTGAAACCGATGGCGATCGTGGACGGCAAGCAGATTGCCGATTTCACCCTGATGCAGATGTTCCCCTGGTTCGGCACCCGCAAAGCGGCCCGGAGCGAAGCCATGGAAATGGCCCGCATGTCGTTCGAGAAATTCCGCGAGTCGCGCGACAAACTTTTCTACGATGTGAAAAGCGCGTGGTATGCGTTGGTCGACTTGCAGGAGCAACTGCGGAGCATTCGGGAGCATAAGGCGATCCTGGCTTCGTTGAAGGACTTGTCGGTGCGCCGTTTTTCCGCGTCGGGAAGGGCCGTTTCGGCCTCCCGGTCATCGGCCGGCAGCCTGTCGTCCTTCACGTCCGCCCTGCCGGCGTCGGGGGACGGTATGTCCGGCATGGGAGCGATGGACGGAGGCGGATAGTCGGAGGCGGCCGCACCGTCGTCGGCCTCGTCGTCGGCGATGGACGGCATGACTTCCGGCGGCGGTATGGGAAATGCCGGCGGCAGTATGTCGGACGTGCTTCGTATTCAGTTGGAGATGAACGAACTGGAGAACAGGGAGCAGAGCGTACAGTCGGATCTGGATGTAGCTAAGGTCCGTTTCAATGCGTTGCTCAACCGGCCTTCCGAGTCGGAAATATTCCTGCCCGATACGTTGGCAATGAGCGATTTCGCGTGGAAGGAAGCCGATATGCGGGAGCGCATCCGCAGTCAGAATTCCATGTTGCGCATGATCGATGCCGAGAAAGCCGCCGGCGAGGCCATGATGAAGATGAACAAGAAAATGAGCCTGCCCATGATCGGTGTTGGATTGCAATACATGTGGGTGGGCAAACGTTCGGAGACGTCCATGTCCGATATGTCGGGGATGGGGCGGCGTGGAATGTCGGACATGAACGGCATGGATATGGTGATGCCCATGTTGTCGGTCTCCGTGCCCATCTTCCGGAAGAAATATTCGGCGCAGCAGCGCGAAGACCGTCTGAAGATCCAGGCCTCTCAGGAGAAATACGAGGGCGCGCTCAACGATCTTGAGGCCGAATATGCGGAGGTCTGTCGCCGGTTGCGCGATGCGGAACGTCAGGTGGCCCTTTATCGCGAACAGGATGCGCTGGCGATGACGACCTACCGGCTGGCCGTGCAGGAATACGTTTCCGGCAGCGGTGCTCTCAACAACGTATTGGAGGTGCGCCGCCAATGGTTGGACTATCGTTTCAAGCGCGCCGAGGCGGTAGCGGCCTATAACACCGCCGTGGCAATGATGGAGAATTTATTATCGGAATCCCAAGAACCCTAAATTATAGAAAAGATGAACAAGATGAAGAATTTTTTTCAAAAGAATACCTTAATGAAAGGCGTTCTGTGGTTGGCGGCCGGTGTGTTGATCGGCCGGATGATTTTCGGAAGTACGAGTGTGCAGGGAGAAACGGGGCATACCCTTGCCGAGGAAACGGCGGGGAAGAAAGTGTGGACCTGCTCCATGCACCCGCAGATCAGGAAGAATAAACCGGGAAAATGTCCCCTCTGCGGAATGGATCTGGTGGTTGTGCAGTCCGGAGGAAAGGGCGGAAAAGGCGGGGAAGTTCCCGACGATGCCGTCAGCCTGTCGGACGAAGCGGTGGCGCTGGCCCGGATTGAAACGCAGGTCGTCGGCCGGCAGCGGACGCCGGAGAAAGACCTCAGGCTTTACGGCACCGTCGCGCCGGACGAACGTACCTTGCAGTCGCAGGTGGCTCATGTGGGCGGACGCATAGAAAGTCTGGCTGTCGACTATACGGGAGAGACCGTGAAGCGCGGGCAGGTGATGGCCACGATATATTCGCCCGACGTATATGCGGCCCGGCAAGAGTTGCAGGAGGCTTACAAGCTTCGTGCCACACAACCCCGATTGTGGGATGCGGCCCGGGAGAAGTTGCGCCTGTGGATGTTCACCGACGAGCAGATCGCACGCATGGCGACCTCGGATCCGGGCGAGAAGACCGTGTCTGTGGCTTCGAATGTCGGCGGGACAGTCATCAGCCGTAAGGTGAATAAAGGGGATTATGTGGCGCCGGGAAGCGTGCTTTTCGAGGTGGCCGACCTGTCGCGCGTGTGGCCCGTGTGTCAATGCCTATGAAACGGATTTGCCGTTCCTGAAGGTGGGCGACCGGATAGACTTCACGACGCAGGCCGTGCCGGACCGGGTGTTTTCCGGACGCATCTCATTTATCGACCCTGTCCTGGACAAGACGACCCGCACCGTACGTGTACGGGTGGATATGCCCAATCCCGGCGGGGTGTTGAAACCGGAGATGTACCTGAGCGCGACGGTAAAAGCTGGTCTGTCTTCATGCTCGGATCGGGTCGTGATTCCCCGTTCGGCCGTACTGTGGACGGGGAAACGTTCGGTGGTGTACGTCTGCCTGTCCGGTTACGATCAGCCCTTATTCCGGCTTCGTGAAGTGGAACTCGGACCGTCTCTCGGCGACGACTGTGTGATCTTGAGCGGGTTGAAAGAGGGAGAACGCATTGTGACGGACGGCGTGTTTGCGGTGGATGCCTCCGCGCAATTGGAGGGCAAGCGCAGCATGATGGCACGCAACGTGCCGGCAGACCCGGACGAAGGCGACATGCCCATGCCGATGGAAGCGGAGGCTTCGTCCGGCACATCGTCGTATGCGATGAAGGGAAGGACGACAATGGCGCCGGAACCTGAGCCGAAAGCTGCGCCGAAAAAAGTACAGGCCACTTAGGGCGTGCGCGGAAAGTGCGAGATGTGCAAGAGTCGCATAGAGAAAGCCACCATGTCGGTCCGCGGCGTATCTTCGGCCGATTGGGACGTCAAAAAACAGAAGTTGCGCGTGGAGTTCGATCCCTCGGTGACCAGTTTGGACAAAATCAGTAAGAGCATAGCCCGGGTAGGGCATGATACCGATAAGAATAAAGCCGATGACAAGGTTTACGAGGCTCTGCCGCCTTGCTGCCATTACCGCTGAATAATAGCGGGGCGTACGGATCTGCCTCGGTAAAAGCCTGGATATACCTCCTGCCGGAAATAGCACGACAGGAGGAATATTCAGGCTTTTACTTTCAAACGATGGGCCCGATGCTTAAAAAACAATCGGTTCTTTCTTGCGCGTTCCCGATGGGGGCTTTCTTTCATGCCCTGAGGGGAAAAGGCTTTCAGGGATCATGAAGGCGGAAGTCACACCCGCAAAACTTGTTTCTTTTTCCGGAATCGCAGGCTTCTTTTTCGGAGCGGTTATTGCTGGTCATATACAATGCTCTTCCAACCGGTGCCGATAAAATTATTCCAGTCGGGGTTATCCTTCGCTGCGGCGGAGAGGTGGAGCGTACATTTGGTCTGCCAACCCCAAAAACTATCACTTAATTTTCCCGAGCAATTAGCCGGAGGAGTCGTCCCCCTGAAGTAGACATCCATAGCATTATCTGTATAGAAAGAATAGTTTCCGATAGAGGTGAGACGGGTACAGCCGGAAAAGTCTACGCTCTTCAGCGCGTTACAAGTGAAAAAAGCATACAGCCCGATCGTGGAGAGATTCGGACAACCGGAATAATCGACTTCGTTCAAAGCGTAACAAGCATCAAACGCACTTTCTCCGATGGTGGTAAGATTCGGAAGAGCGGTAAAATCGAAACTCTTCAAACTACTACAATAGTAGAATGCACCATCTCCGATAGTGGTGAGACGGGTACAGTCGGACAGGTTTACGCTCTCTAAGGATGTTGTATGATCAAACCCATCTTCTCCGATGGAGATAAGCTCGGGACTGTGAGAAAAGTCTACCGTTTTTAGCTTTTCTGCGTCATCGAAGGCGCCATCCGCAATATAGGAAACCGGCCCCGGGACCAACGTTTCTATTTGGGGGAAATAGCCCCTTTGTCCATTGCCATTTAAAGTCAGTTTTTCCGCAGCGGTTGCCTGTGAAAGATCGAATAAGGTAAGTGAATCATGGAAAGTCGTGGTGAGGTAATCGAGAT
>JAJPYK010000172.1:0-1091 GCA_021205005.1 Paraprevotella sp.
CAAGACCACGGACTGAACATCACTCTTGCGACACGACGTGACAACGTAGACTATATCAACCGTCAGAAACTATCGGAAATAGATACTGAACTCACCGTTTTCACCGGAGAAATACAAGGAGAATTTCCGGAAAGTTCGCTTCCCACACTAATGATGTTGGATTTGAAACCAGGTGCACAAGTCATTTTCGTCAAAAACGACCAAGACAAACGATGGGTCAACGGGACCTTAGGCACAGTGTCTGCTCTCGACGTCGAAAACGGCCACATCTATGTCATAACGGAAGACGGAGAAGAAATGGATGTAACACGGGAAATATGGAGTAACGTTCGCTATACATATAACGAACGGGAAAAGAAAATTGAAGAAGAAGAACTCGGCTTGTTTCGGCAGTTTCCACTGAGATTGGCATGGGCCATCACGATTCACAAGAGTCAGGGCCTGACCTTTCGTAAAGTCACCATCGACTTCGGCGGAGGTGTCTTTGCCGGAGGACAAGCTTATGTGGCCTTAAGTCGTTGTACTTCATTGGAAGGCATTACGCTGAAAAAGGAAATCTCCCGTTCCGAAATCTTTGTCAAACCGGAGATCATTAATTTCGCCCGTCATTTCAATGACCGCAAAGCCATAGAGCAAGCCATGAAAAAGGCCAAGGCAGACATTGAACACCAAGCTGCCGTACAAGCATTCGACCGTCAAGACTTCCATACCTGTCTGGAGCATTTCTTCACGGCCATTCACAGTCGTTACGATATTGAAAAACCCGTCATCAAACGTTTCATTTGCAGAAAACTGAATATCATACATCGGCTACAACAGGACAATGAAAGGCTGAAGCAACATATCTCGTCTCAGCAGGAACTCATGCACCGCTATGCCCGAGAATATTATGAACTCGGAAACGACTCTATTCTACAAGCTCACAACACACGTGCCGCCTTAGCCAATTACGACAAGGCTTTATCACTTTTCCCTCAGCATGTTGATGCTTGGATCAGGAAAGGCATCACGCTCCAAAGTCAAAATGACTATGATGAAGCCCTGGTTTGTTTCAATCATGCTGAAGAATTCAGCCCAGCCAACTTTAAAGT
>JAJPYK010000172.1:1101-5251 GCA_021205005.1 Paraprevotella sp.
GAAAGAATCACTTGTCATGCGGACGTACCGAACAGGCTGTAGCCGACTTCGACAAAGCTGTATCACTTAAACCGGAACATGCCAAAGCTCATGAACTCTTTGGTGATGCCCTCTCTCGTAGCGGAAAGGAAGAAGCTGCTGCCATTCACTGGGCCATCGCTGAAAGTTTAAGAGAAAAACGGAATAGCAGTTAATATTACTTAATTAAACATCGAAAAGAGAGAGCAAGATACTATCTTTTTGTACTTTTGGGCATTTATTAACCTATTTCAGTTCATCATGAGAAAAAACCTAAAGACTCTTTTGGGCATTTGCCTGATGTGCATCGGCGCCATGGCAAGTACTACATCCCTTCAAGCAAAGAAAAAAGTAGCATACCTTTTTACCTATTTTACCGGTAATGCTCCCGAACAAGAACAAATCCATTACGCCATCAGCCGCGACGGTTTCAACTATACTCCGCTTAACAACGGGCGTCCCGTCATCGCGTCCGACACCATCTCTATAAAGAAAGGATTGAGAGATCCCCATATTCTACGTGGGGAGGACGGTTATTTCTACATGGTCGTAACCGACATGCGCGCCAGCCAGGGATGGGCATCCAACCGCGGTTTAGTACTGATGCGCAGCAAAGATCTGGTTAATTGGAGCCACCACACGGTGGATTTTCCTGAAAAATATGCCGGTACCATGTTTGCTCATGCCACCCGAGTATGGGCGCCGCAAACCATCTACGATAAAGATGCAAAGAAATACATGGTTTACTTTTCCATATTGACTGATGACGGTACATGCCCCTACGATAAAGTGTTCTGGGCCTATGCTAATAAAGATTTCAGTGATCTCGAGGGTGAGCCCCAGGTCCTGTTCGACTACAAGAAACCTTCTATAGATACGGACATCGTAGAAGATGAAAAGGGAATCTATCATATTTTCTTCAAAACAGAGGGCGAACGGAAAAAGGGCATCCGCCAATATCTGGCCAAAGACATGCATAAACCGTCCGAATGGCAATTGTTGCCCGGCACGTTTGAAGACACGGACAAGGCCGTAGAAGGTTCTGGTGTATTCAGACGTATTGAGGGCGATTGGGTTCTAATGTATGACTGTTACCTTAACGGATACTACCAATTCTGCACCAGCAAAGATTTGAAATCGTTCAAACGTATACAAGACACAGCCACAAAAGGGGATTTCACACCGCGTCACGGCACTGTCATCACAATTACCCAACCAGAACTGGATAGAATAGAAAAGGCTTTCCCCAATACCAAATAAAAACTCGTCTTCCTCATTATACGGGAGACCTGTCCTTTGATTTACAGGACTAAAATCACCAATCTAAAAAAGATGAAAACCTCAATCCTAACTTTTGCGTTGGCTCTCGCCTTAAATCAGGCCGCCATAGCTAAAAACACCACCACAAGTACGGAGCAAGTAACCGCTCCTGTCACGTTGAACGAAGACGTAGACTATGTTATTACAGGCAGTACGCCTTTTACTACAACCGGCAGCATCAATATTACCGATACGGATCATGCTGTCGTTATCTTGGAAAATATCCGGCCCAGCAAAGCCCTCAGTTATCTGTCCTTCATCCAAATAAATGGAGAGACAGCAATCAATGACGAAAACTGTCAAGTAAAAATGTATGCCCAAGGCAGTATCATCATGCCTTATGCCAAAGACATTAAACCTCTGACCGTATATTCTGAGCAAAACTTTGGAGGCGAATCCGTCAATGACTTTGGCCTTGAGAACTCGGGCGGTTACATGAATACCTTGTCCGATGCCAAGCTCAACAACCGTATCCGCAGTTTCAAACTCAAGAGAGGCTATATGGTGACGTTTGCCAATAATGCGGCCGGACGCGGATACAGCCGTTGTTTTGTCGCCGACAAGGAGGATTTGGAAATAGCCACCCTTCCCACGGCTATGGATCAACGCATCTCTTCCTATCGTATATTCAAATGGAATGACGCCGAAAAGAAAGGTTTGGCCAACAGTACGGACTATAATGCCACCCAAGCATTGAACGTATCGTGGTGCTATTCTTTCGGACTGGGTGAAGACCGAGGCATCGATTGCGAATGCGTTCCCCACCATATTTATGAAGACTGGCCTTCTGTTGCTTCTTGTGGACAAATCACTTATTCTCCCAACATGAAGACCAATAATGAACCGGGTAACAGTGCCGACGACCATCCGCAAGACGTGGCCACAGTATTGGCAAATTGGGAAAATCTGATGGCTACGGGCATGCGACTATGCTCGCCCTCATCCCATGACGGCAGCCTCAACTGGATGTATGCATTCATGGACTCCATCGACGCACGTGGCTGGCGATGTGACATCCTCGACATGCACTGTTATTGGCCAGAATGGAATCTGAACACCCAATTGGAAGGATGGTATACAAACTACAAACGTCCCATTTGGGTTTCCGAATTTGTATGGGGCGCATCTTGGAACGACAATGGTATATTTGCCACAGACCGTACCTATTCCATCGAGAATCAACAAAAGAACTACGATGTAATGAGTAAAGTTCTCGATAACTGGAACAGCTATCCTTATATCGAACGTTATGCCTATTGGAACAGTGAAGCGGATTGTTCCAAGATTTATAAGGACGGTGAACTCTCTATTTTAGGAAAATACTACGCCAGTATGAAGAGTGGCATCGGTTACAACAAGGATTACGAATACATTCCCAAGGTCATACAGAAAGCTCCCAACAGTTTTACGGTATCATATACCGAGAAAACGCGGAAATTAGATATTTCATGGAACAACCCCAATATGGAGTTCACCGATTCTACATTATTGGAAGTCCGCATCGACAACGGTGAATGGAAAACGTTGCAAAAGTATCCGTGCTCCGAGAAGACAAGCTATGTATACAATGAAGTTTTCCCTGAAGATTACCAAAGAGGCACATACACTTACCGTGTACACAACTACGACATTGATGGAAAAGAACGCATGACCAACGAAGTACAAATCTCATTGGTAGCTGCAGAAGGACAACCGGGTTTCCAATACGGTTCGCTTGAAATCAACGATACGGAAGAATTCAATACGGCCTTTGATGCCAACGGAGATCAAACTCCGGCAATACTTATCGGGCTTCCTTCGTATAACGATCGCGAAATAGTACCGGTCAACACCGTCACTTTGGTTTCCAGCGACCATTTCACCCTCTATCCATTCCCATGGAACTACGGAAGCTACAAATCGACGTTCACTGGAAGCGAAACCACCGACTTCATGGTACTCAGTCAAGGCACTCATCAGATTGGAGATATCACGATGGAAGTAGGAGAAAGCCCGTCGAAAATCAAGAATGACAGTACGTGGATCAGCTTTGCCACGCCATTTCCTGAGAACGTAAAGCCAGTGGTAGTAGCCAGCGTCTTGTCGCGCTACAAAGTATATCCTTATATGATTAAGATATGGGGAATCACTCATGAAGGTTTTGCGGTAAAACTGGTACGCCAGGCCGCAGCAGACGAAAGCATAAGTACCTTTGCCGGACAAAACATCTACTATGCAGCCGCCACGCCGGGAACAGCCAAAATGGAAGATGGGAAGATACTCACGGTCGGTTCTAATACGGAAGATAAGGTAGACGGAAGGCGCGCACGTGCAGTCAAATTGGTCGATGCCGAAGGGTACGCCATACATGTATTCAATCCGACTCTTCTCTGTGGTCCGCAAACCGACAATTACGAAGCAGCTTCAGTTTACCGTATTTCCAGCTTCGATACCGACAATTCCATCACGAACAACGGCGTTCCGGCCACGACAGGCCTTCGCATCATCCGTCAGAAAGACGATACAAACTCTACAAAAATCATTGATAATGCCCCGAACAACGGCGACGAGATGGGATGGATCATTGTAAGTGACGAGGAAGATAACAGCCAGAGTATTCTGAGTGCCGAACAACAGGCACCATTGAAAGTGACCGTACAAGACCACCATATTTGGGTAGACGGCACTGACGATTACAGCATATATGCCATCAACGGACAGCAACTCTCACAGGACGCCCGTTTGCAAAGCGGTGTATATATCGTGAAAGCCGGCAACCGGTCCGCCAAAGTTCTCGTTCCGTAATAAACGAAGTTACCATACATCATACACG
>JAJPYK010000122.1 GCA_021205005.1 Paraprevotella sp.
ATGTAGTGCTTTTTTTCGTATGATGAATGGCTTTTCAAAGCTTCGTGTCGCTTCACAGTGACAAAAGTACTATTTTTATATTTATTTTAGCAACGAAAACGGGATAAACCTTGGCAAGAAATGAAAAAAATAGTGGAAAGTCTGTTTTCCGGCCAAAGCCGACGGACTTTCCACTGTAAACGAGGCGGGTATTTGCCCCTTGTGCTGTGCTAATACTTTGTTTTTTCTTCCGTGTCGCGCCATAGGTTGAAAGCGGCTATGGCTTCTTCCGGAAGCAATTCTTCCATGGCCTTTTTCCGATTTTCCCGCGGCAGGGCCAGTTCTTCGTAGATAAATGAATCGTCGAAGCCGATGGCTGCCGCGTCGTCTTTGTCGTTACCGTAGTAGATCTTGTCGAGATGCGCCCAATAGATGGCGCCGAGGCACATCGGGCACGGCTCGCAATAGGTGTAGATCTAGCATCCGCTCAGGTCGAATGTATTCAGTCGCCGGCAGGCCTCGCGGATGGCGCTGACTTCAGCATGTGCGGTGGGATCATGTTGCGCGGTTACGCGGTTCACTCCGGTGGCGATGATTTCGTTGCCGCGTGCGATTACGGCTCCGAAAGGGCCTCCTCCGTTTTTTACGTTCTCAATAGAAAGCTCGATGGCTTTCTGCATGAATTCTTTTTTTCCCATATAGTTTCTTATTTAATAAATGAATATGATTCGTCGTGACATCGCCCTGCATCATTTGTCGCTGCGGTTCTTTTTGGGGATGAAGGTCCGGAAAATGTTTTTCCATGTGTTGAAATCGCGTTTCAGTCCGATGCCGATACCTTGGGTGGTCAGGGACGTTTTGGTGAAATACCGGTCGTTGGTCTTGCTGTAAGCTTTCAGACTTACGTTTCCGTTTTTGGTCAACAGCCATTGCAGGTCGAAGTCTCCGATGAAGTTGCTCGACGAGGTTGCATTGTTGTCCCGATACCCGAAGTTCCCGTTAATGAGGAGTCTGTTGTTGAGCAGACGTCCCGAGAGCAGGCCTTCCACATCCATGTCGCTCCATCCCGTGTCGCCTGTACTCAGGTTCGTTCCGATGTTCCAGTTGCTGTTGTTGCCCAGCAGCGAGGATAACATTTGGTTGAGCTGTCCGCTCAGGGTAGAGGAGAGTAGCGATTTCATGGCTACGGAAGATTGACTTTGTTCGGAGTTGCTGTAATCGTAAGTATAGAAACGTCCGATACCGAGAAGGTAGATGACCTGCATGTTCTTTTCCTCTTCCGTGCTGATGAGGCTTCTGACCATCTGTTTTTCATCTTCGTTCACGTTGGGTAGGTCGAAGTCGAAGCTGATTTGCGGCGATTGTGCTTTTCCGCCGATGTTCATCAGGCAGTTTACGCGTACGTTGTTCTGGCTGAACGTGGATCGGGCACTCAAGTCGTTCAGCGACACGGAGGGAACGGTGTAGACGGCTTGCAGGTTGAGGTCGGCCTGGGTAGGTACGCATCCGAACGTGATGGTGCCTCCGGATTTGAAGATGAAGTCTTTGCGGATGACATCTTGCAATGAGAGTTTGTAAAGACCATGGTCTATGGTGTAAGTGCCGTACATGTCGAAGTCTCCCTTGTTGTAGTAGTTGGCTCGGATGTTTCCGTGTCCGTTCAGGGATATGTAGTCGCCGGATTTCGGATCCATGAGTATTTTCATGGTGGCTTCCGGTGTGAGATTGAGGTGGAAGTTGATCCGTATGTCCGATTCCGGTTCGGATTGCGCGGCCAAGGGGGCGGACGAATGATGGTCGTCCGTACTGTCTTTGCAGGTTTTGTAGGTGATGAACTGATGGTCGGTCAACGTGGTGGGAGACGATAAGTTGTAGGTGAACAGGGTGTTTCCTTCGGGGGTGGCGTTGATGTCTACGTTCAGGTTGCCCGGTTGTCCGCGGAACGTGACGCGTCCGGTGGCGTAGGCCGTACCGCAGAACACGTTGTCGCCGAAGTCTTTCACGTCGTAACCCAGTATGTTGTGTGCGTCGATGTTGAAGTCGTAGCGCATGTTGGAGAGATTGGTGTGCCGGAGCACCCCATTGACCACGGCATAGTGCCCCTGATTGCCCGGCGTTCCCTTGCGGTCGTAGATCACGGCGTTGCGGAAATAGATGTTGTCCGGCCTCAGGATGACGGAATCATTGAGGAGCCGGTACTCCACGCCCGTTGCATTGATTTTCGTATGGCCCTCGCTAACCAGCATGTCTCCTTCTATATTGATGCCCTTGAACGGACCGAATACGCGTGTCCATCCCGATCCCCGTCCTTGCAGGTCGGTGAAGATGCCTTCCGTGTAGCGGTTCAGGAAAGAAAGGTCGATGTTTTCGGTTCGTATCATCAGGTCGATACCTCCCCGTGGCGGCGCTCCCAATTTGACGTTGCCGTCTACTTGTGTCGTACTGTTATGGGTCGGGTCTGTACTGTTGCTGTGGATATAAATGGCGTTTTGTTCTTTCCCCCATCCGCCTTTCAGTTCGGTTGTCCCCAGATAGCCTCCATTGAACGTGAAGTTCTGAATGTGCAAGAAAGCTTCTATCGAGGGACTTTTCATCAGATTGGTGGCGTATACATGGCCTGTGGCCAGTCCGGTGAAGTCCACGGGATGGAAGTCGATGATGTTGAAGATGTATTCCAAATTGATGTCTTTCAGGTCGGCGGTCAACGAGTCTTTCTCGTGTGCGGACATGTTGCCGTCCAGGATCAGGTGCCGGTCGTTCTGTTCTATCATGAAACGCCTTATGCTGGCGATGCCCGGTGCGGCATGGATATGTGAGGCATGCACGTTCCATACGGAATCATTGACGATGATGCTTGAGGGATGAATGTCGATGTCGGTCAGCATCTTTTTCTCTTCATTCTGCGTGAAACGGGTGTCGGCCGAGAGGGAACCCCGATAGATTTTGGCGGCATGGTTCATCCACGTCAGTCCGGTGTAGACATTGTCTTGGGCGGCTCTGGCCTGCAAATTGAAGTCTACGGGAGCGTTTCCGATTTGTTTCTGAAACGATAGGACGCAGGCGATGGAATCTTGGACATGTCCGGCTATGAGGTCGATGTGGCGGAGTTGCTGTCCGTTGTAGGTCAGTGAAGGTATGGATGCATTGAAATCAAATGCATCGGTACGGCTGTTGAAATATCCGTTGATGTTTCCCTGTCCTTCCATTTGCAGGGGGATGTCGAAGATTTTTTCCAGCGGTTCGGTACTGTTGATGTCCATGTACAGCGCGACTTCGTCCGTATGGTCGGATTTAAGGCCGGGTTCCTTGACGAAAGTCGGTATGTAGCGATGGAGCATCTTTTTGCTGTGTGCGATGAGCGTGCCGAATTTGAAGCTTCCTTCCATTTCTGCATGGAGGAAGTCACTGTGTAACGTGATCCTCCGTCGTCCGTCTTCGGTTCTTGACTTTACGGTGACCGGTCCGATGACGTAGTTTTCTTTGTCCGTGGACATTTGAAAGTCGGTCAGGTTGACGATGCCTTTAATGTCTTCGATGTCTTTTCCGCTGAAGTCGGCCTGAACTTCCGCCCGAAACGTCTTGCCTTCGTGGCGTGATGTCATCAGGAGGGCATGCGGATTGAAATGATCTATCGACATTTTGGCCTTGATGTAAGGCGAGGAAGACAGGATGTTGAATGTCCCTAAGGCCGAAAAAACAATGTTGGGGTCGTTGATGCCGATAAAGCCGTCGAACGTCCCTTTCTTGTAATTCATGTCAAGCGCAATGTCGTGGTATTCATAATGATCGTAGCCCAGTTGCAGGATATCTCCTTTGACTGAAATGGCGGGGTAGCCGTCTTGGTGAAGGTATCCGTTGCAAGACAGATCGAATGCTGCTGTGCCGAGATGGTCCTCGTTCCCGATGATCGTCCCGAGCATGAGACCCGTCGTGCGGACGTCGGCCTTGATGCGGTTTTTGTGAGTCAGGTTCCCGGATACGACCAATGCGCCCGCATCGGTTTTCAAATCGAATTGTCCTTCTATATATTGCGGTCGGTATGAGATGTGCCCTGCGGTTTGCAATGAACCTATGGCGAGCAAGTAGGACGCTTCTTTCCTTTGCTGGTTTTGCAGCCATTCCGAGAGCTGGGCCATTCCGATGCGGTTTATGTTTAGTTCCTGAATGTCGGCGTTGATCATAAGTGGGGAGGATTTGTCCGGTAGACCAATGTTCAGCGGGACTTTGAGCGTGATACTTCTGTCGTTTGTCCGGATCGAAAGGCGGTCGACGCGGATATGCTTGAGATTGCCGTCTACATGGGCGTCTATATACAATGGATGGAGGTTCGTAAACTTCCCGGTCTGTTTGAGCGGCGGACAAAAAGGAACAAGATCGGGCAGGGTTAGTTTCCCCTCGCTGATGCGGCCTTGGAAGCTCAGCTTTTCGTATTTCCCTTTTCCGACAGGAGCATTGTCCGAGTCGGCATAATCCAATACGATGGGTTGGAAGGCCAAGCGTGAGCGCGGCAGTTCTACAACGAAATCCTTTAGTTCGGCTGATTGGCGGTTGGCCGTGAGTTTGAAAGCGAGCTGTTTCAGTACGAAGCCCGAATGTTCTTCGAAACCGAGCTTTTTGACATTGACGTTCAGTGTGTCTTGTGTGTAGCATTTTAAGGCCACGGTAGCACTTACTTTGTCCAGTATGAGATGGGACGTGTTGAAGCGTCCTGGGGTATACGGTTTGTATTGTTGATTCCAGGCAATCTTTCCTCTTCGGATCAGGACAGAATTGATCCTTAAGTTTGGATTTGCCGGTTTATCTGAATGGCCGGAGAAAGCTTGGAGAAGAAAATTGAAATTGGGTTTTTCGGTTTCTGTTTTCTGGTAGAAATCCATTTCGAATCCGTAGATCTGTATGTTCGAAATGGATATTTTCCCTTGTAAAATATGAAGCAGTTCCATCTTGGCCGAAAGGCGGGTCGCTTTCAGCAGGTCTTTTCCAGCCTGATCTTTCAGGTCCACGTCATCGAGTATGATCCGGTTGAAGTAGCCGAAATCGACTTTTCCGATGGTGAGTTGCGTATGCAGAAGGGTTTCCAATTCCTCTGTGAGGACGGACGTAACTTCTCTCTGTACTGCCGGAATATGCAGCAATACAACCGACAACAGGTAAACGCAGGCGATGCAGCCTGCGATGCCTCGGAATATTTTTCTTAATCGTTTTATAGGATCCTGATTTGAACAACAAAATTACTA
>JAJPYK010000189.1 GCA_021205005.1 Paraprevotella sp.
GAATGGAGGTGAGGAAAGCAAAAAAGTCAGATACAATAAAGGTGCTTCCTCCTACGAAAATCAAATCTTTAGCTGTGGCGGCCTGTCGGGCGGCGCGGTATGCAGAAGCTACATCGGGCCATGCGCTGCCTTGCAATCCGGATTGCATCGCATGTTTTTGCAGTTCTTTTTCGTCCAGTGCACGTTTTACGCTGGCTTTTGTGAAATAGTAAATGGCATTTTTGGGCAATAAGTCGAGTACACCTTGTATATCTTTATCATTTACCATTCCGATGACGATATGTATATTTTCTGCCGAAGCATATCGTAGTTGTTCCGCTATATAATGTATGCCCCCCACGTTATGACCTGTGTCGCAGATGACGGTTGGATGGCTTCCTACCTGTTGCCAGCGTCCTTTCAGTCCGGTAAGTTCGCAAACCCGCATGAAACCGTTCCGCACGTCGGTTGTCTGAATGGCATAACCTGTTTTTTGCAGTTCGTCTACCGCCGAAAGGATGGTGGCGGTGTTCTTTTCCTGGCACAAACCTGTTAGCTCTCCGGTCAATTCTCCCCAATGTCGGGTCCGGTAGAGGCGGCATCCTTTTTCCGTTACGGAAGAGATGATCTCGTGTTCTTCTTCCGCAAAACGGATGGGGGAGTGCATTTTTTCAGCCTGAATACGGAACACTTCGCGCGTTTCGGCTGTGGTTTCTCCGATAACGACCGGAATGCCAGGCTTGATGATCCCCGCTTTCTCTCCGGCTATTGCCGTCAATGTATTGCCGAGATATTGCACATGGTCCAAACTGATGTTGGTGATTACGGAGAGGTCGGGGGTAATAATGTTGGTACAATCTAAACGTCCGCCTAATCCCACTTCGATGACGGCTACGTCGACTTCAGAATCGGTAAAGTATTTAAAGGCCAAGGCCGTGGTCAGTTCAAAGAAAGAGGGATGGAGAGGTTCGAAAAATGAGCGTTCGTTTTCCACGAATGAAGTAACCATTTCTTCTGGAATCATTTGGCCGTTTACCCGAATGCGTTCCCTGAAATCCAGAAGATGAGGTGAAGTATATAGGCCCACTTTGTATCCTGCTTCTTGCAGGATAGCGGCCAATGTATGGCTGCATGAACCTTTTCCGTTTGTACCGCCCACATGGATCGTCTTGTACCGACGATGGGGATGCCCTTCGTGTTCGTCTAATATGCGGGTATTATACAACCCCTCTTTATAAGCAGATCCCCCTATGTTTTGGAACATAGGGAGACTGTTGAACATATATTCTGTCGCTTCCTTATATGTCATCGCTCTTGTTCTCGACTTTTATTCAAAGTAGCTTCTGAACTTTCTGAATATTTTTTCCTTGATCGAGGGGTTCGGAGAGAAGCTGTCGCTTTTGCGCATGTCCTCCATCATCTTTTTCTCGTCTTTAGTCAGCGTTTCGGGGATATATACGCTGATATTTACGATAAGGTCGCCCGTACCGTATCCGTACCCCTGTACCGCCGGAAGTCCTTTCCCGCGTAGGCGTACTACCTTACCCGGTTGTGTGCCCGGCTCTATCTTGATTTTGGCTTTACCGTCGATGGTGGGGATTTCCGCTTCGCCACCCAATGCAGCCGTCGGTACATCCAAAAGTAAATTGTAAATGAGATTCTTGTCTTCTCTGAGGAGTTCCTTGTCCGGTTCTTCTTCAATGTAGACCTGAATGTCACCGGGAATGCCGTTGCGTCGGGCCGCATGTCCCTTTCCGGTCACAGTAACCACCATGCCGTCGCCTACACCAGCCGGAATCTTCACTTCGATGACTTCTTCTCCGTTGACTACGCCTTCGCCGCCGCATTCCTTACATTTGTTTTTGATGATGGTGCCTTCGCCGCCGCATGTCGGGCATACGGCCTGAGTTTGCATCATACCGAAAATACTCCGTTGGGTTTTGACGACGAAACCATTGCCGTGACATGTAGGACATGTTTCCGTAGCTCCGCTGCCTTCTGCACCGCTTCCGTGGCAGTGGGGGCAGGTCACTTTTTTCTTCACCTTGAACTTTTTGGTGAATCCCGTAGCAATTTCCTGCAAGGTCATCTTTACCTTCAGGCGTAAATCGCCTCCACGGTATTGGGGGCGACGCGCTCCATTGCTTCCACTGCCGAAGCCTCCGAATCCGGCATGACCGCCGAATATATCGCCGAACATGGAGAATATGTCGTCCATGTTCATGCTCCCGCCTCCAAAACCTCCGGCACCGTTTACGCCTTCCGGTCCGAACTGGTCATAGCGGGCGCGCTTCTGTGGATCGCGTAACACGTCATAGGCTTCTGCTGCCTCTTTAAATTTGGCTTCAGCTTCTTTATCATCCGGATTCCTGTCGGGATGATATTTGATGGCCATTGCTTTGTAGGCTTTCTTTATCTCGTCGTCTGAAGCGTTTTTGGATACGCCCAACACTTCGTAGTAGTCGCGTTTCGCCATATCTTATTCTTCCATTTAAAGTCCTACGGCCACTTGAGCGTGGCGGATTACTTTCTCGTTTAACGTATAACCCGTCTTTACACA
Organism: Paraprevotella sp.; assembly: GCA_021205005.1. Classification (GTDB taxonomy): domain Bacteria; phylum Bacteroidota; class Bacteroidia; order Bacteroidales; family Bacteroidaceae; genus Paraprevotella. Next base: position 2,540 of record JAJPYK010000189.1, read on the forward strand.
ATCTACGACTTTGCCTTTCATGTCGTCGGATGGTGCAGGCACCTGTGCGATAGCCTCGTGCAGATCGGTGTTGAATGCGGCTTCTTTGGTTTCTATTTTCTTCACGCCCTGTTCACCCAATATCTTCACGAATTTCTGGAAAATCAGGTCGACTCCCTCTTTTACAGCTTTCACATCCTCCATTTTATCCATATTCTTCAACGCCCGTTCCATGTCGTCCAAGATGGGCAGGATGGCGGTGATCGTTTTTTCCGCTCCATTCAGGATCAGGTCAGCCTTCTCCTTCATGGTCCGTTTACGGTAATTGTCGAATTCTGCGACTTGCCGCAAGTTTTTATCTTTCAGTTCATCGATCTGGGCTTCTGCAGCAGCCAATTTATCTTCTGCGGTTTCTTCTTTCTCCGCTTCATTATTGATGTTTTCCTTTTTATCGTGAGACTCTTTTTCGCATCCGTTCTGGTTCTTGCCTTCGTATGCTTTTGAATCTTCTCTTTTCGTATATTCTTCTTTTTTCATGATGCAAAAAAATTAAAAGGATTTTTTATTGCTAATCATCCTACAAATAGTTTGCCATAAGGCCGTACTCTTAAGATATTTTATTGCTTTCCGTACATTTTCTCTTTTAATTCTTTGATATGGTCGCTGGCGATATACTCGTCATATTCCATCATCTTGTCAATAATGCCGTTGGGAGTGAGTTCGATGATGCGGTTGGCTACGGTTTCGATGAATTCGTGGTCATGACTGGAAAATAAGACGTTTCCTTTGAATAACTTCAGGTTGTTGTTGAACGCCTGGATACTTTCCAGATCCAAATGGTTGGTGGGCGTATCGAGGATGAGGCAATTGGCGTTTTTCAACTGCATGCGGGCTATCATACAACGCATTTTCTCTCCTCCTGAGAGTACATTGACTTTTTTCAGCACGTCCTCGCCCGAAAAGAGCATCCTGCCCAAGAAGCTTTTGAAATATACTTCGTTACCTTCGCCGTATTGGCTCAACCAATCCACGAGGTTCTGGTCGCTTTCGAAGAAGCGGGTATTGTCCAGCGGAAGATAGGCTGTCGTAATGGTGACTCCCCACTTGTATGAGCCGGCTTGCGGCTTGCGGTTGTCGTTGATGATTTCAAAGAGGGCCGTCATGGCGCGCGGGTCATGGCTCAGGAATACGATTTTGTCTCCTTTTTCGACGGTGAAGTTCACGTCGTCGAATAAAACAGTCCCGTCCTCCATCGTGGCTTTCAGGCCTTTCACTTCCAGAATCTGGTTGCCCGGCTCGCGATCCATTTGGAAAATGATGCCCGGATATTTGCGGGTTGAGGGGCGTATTTCTTCCACATTGAGCTTTTCCAGCATCTTTTTCCGACTGGTGGTCTGTTTGCTTTTTGCCACGTTGGCCGAGAACCTGCGGATGAACTCTTCCAGTTCTTTCCGTTTTTCCTCAGCTTTTGCTTTTTGGTTCTGGGCCTGTCTTAACGCCAATTGGCTGGATTCATACCAGAAGCTGTAATTGCCGGCAAAAAGCGTGACTTTACCGAAGTCAATGTCTACCGTATGGGTGCATACCGAATCGAGGAAGTGACGGTCGTGGCTTACGACCAATACCGTATGTTCAAAGTCGGCCAGATAAGATTCGAGCCATTGTACGGTGTCCAGATCCAAATCGTTGGTAGGCTCGTCGAGCAGAAGGTTATCGGGCTCGCCGAAAAGAGCTTTGGCCAACATGATGCGTACTTTTTCCTTTCCGCTGAGCTCGCCCATCAGAGCATGATGTTTGTCTTCCTTGATGCCCAATCCGCTTAACAGGGCGGCTGCGTCGCTTTCTGCATTGTATCCTCCCAATTCGGCAAACTTCTCTTCCAATTCCGCCACTTTGATGCCGTCTTCGTCCGAGAAATCGGGTTTGGAGTAGAGCGCGTCGCGCTTTTGCATGATGTCCCACAATACGGTATGTCCCATCAGGACCGTGTCCAAAACCGTGAATTTGTCATATTGGAAGTGATCTTGGCTCAGTACGGAAAGCCGTTCGCCCGGTCCCAGTTCTATACTTCCTTTCGTAGGTTCCAATTCTCCTGAGATGGCTTTCAACAGCGTGGATTTCCCCGCTCCGTTCGCCCCTATCACACCATAAATATTACCGTTGGTAAATTTCATGTTTACATCCTTGTAGAGGACTCTTTTTCCGAACTGGATGGCAAAATTCGATACGCTAATCATATTTCGTTAAACTCTTGATATTAATATTTTTCGCAAAGGTACAAAAAATATTTCATTCGTTCATGGTTTCTCCCGTAAACTGTAGAGGAAGAAGGGCTTTTACGGAGTCGACCACGTAGGTACCCTCTTCTCCGAAGAGCAGGATGCGTATGGGCTGCTTATATCGTTCTTCGATGCCCAAGATCACCTGCCGGCAGGCGCCGCACGGAGGGATGGGGACTTTGAGGAAGGTGCCGTTGGAGAAAGCCGCCACGGCCAGTTCTTTTACACTTTGTTCCGGATAGCGTGCGTTGGCGTAGAACAATGCCGTGCGTTCGGCGCATAAACCTGAAGGAAATGCGGCGTTTTCCTGATTGCTTCCTGTCACGATTACGCCGTTGTCCAACCGTGCGGCGGCGCCTACGTTGAATCGGGAATAAGGGGCATAACGGCTTTGGG
>JAJPYK010000168.1 GCA_021205005.1 Paraprevotella sp.
GAAAAGAACGTGAAGCGGATTTCCGACAAAAGGAACATGACTTCAGAAATGACCATTTTACATTCGCATATCCTCATGACAGTGTGGAACAGCGACCGGAGTCATTCTTACAGCAACATTGTCAAATTGCACAATACCGGCATCAGCTTCGATATCAATACCCAGTTGAGTAAACTCAGTTGGGCTATTGCCGATGCCAAAATAGGATTTTCCGAAGCCCGCGAAACGTTTCAACGCATCGTGAAGACACGCCCGGCCAACAAATGGCTGGTATGGATATTGGCCTCACTGGCCAACATGTCTTTCTGCCGTCTGTTCGGGGGAGATTTCATGGCCATGCTCATCGTATTGGTAGACACCTTAGCCGGTTACCGTCTGAAACAGATCATGCTGGAAGACGGGCGGGACACTCGTTGCGTCTTTTTCTGTTGTGCATTCTTCTCCTCGGTCATCGGAGCGGCGGGTTATGTGTTCCATTTAGGAGAGGCACCTGAAATAGCGTTGGGAACAAGCGTATTATACCTCATCCCGGGCATCCCTTATATCAACTCGGTAAGTGACCTTTTGGACGGACATTACGTCAGTTCTTTCAGCCGTTTCATGCACGCGATGGTGTTGACGGCCTGTTTGTCGGCCGGATTATGCGGCGGATTATTATTAATGAACATCAAATGGCTTTGATTGTATGACCGGGATTTATCTACTCAATATTCTACAAGACGGATTCTTTGCAGCAATAGCGGCTATCGGTTTTTCCAGCATCAGCAACCCACCCAAACAGGCTTACAAGTACTGCGCTCTCATCGCCGCCATCGGGCATGCCACGCGCTATGTCCTGACCCACAATGCGTACGGGGAAATGAATCTCATCGCCGCCAGTTTCATTGCATCGCTGGTCATCGGCGTACTGACCGTGTTCCTGGCCCCGCATGCCAAATGTCCGGCCGAGACATTCTCCTTTCCGGCCTTATTGCCCATGATTCCGGGTATGTTTGCTTACCGGACGATAGAGGCTTTGCTTTTCGGCCTGACCCACAAGGAGAAAGAAGAATTCGACCATTATTTCTATTTGCTATCTTATAACGGACTTACCTTCATGTTCATCATTCTGGGCATGGTAGTAGGAGCCACCGTTCCTATCTTCCTGTTCAAGAACACTTCGTTCAAGGCCACGCGCTAATCTTCGTTTCATGGAACTGCGACAACTCAGATATTTCGTTAAAGCTGCGGAAACTCTCAATTTCTCCGAAGCGGCCAAAGGTCTGTTCATTACCCAAAGCACGCTCTCACAGCAGATCCGACAACTGGAGACTGAACTGGACGCACAACTTTTCCAACGTAACAGTCACGAAGTGACGCTTACGGAAGCGGGAACGGAATTATTGCCTTACGCCAAGGAAACCTTATATGCAGCGGATACCTGTCAGGAGCACATCCGCGACTTGAAACAATAGCTTACCGGCACCTTGAACATCGGCGTAACCTACTCCTTCAGCCCGATCCTCACGGAGACCGTACTGACGTTCATGAAACAATACCCGGACGTAAAGCTGAACATCTTCTACAAGACGATGACGTAGCTGATGCAAATGCTCGGCAAACTCGAAATAGACTTCGTGCTGGCATTCAAGCCAACTAATAAATATGAACAAGTGGAATCCAAGGTCTTGTTCGACAATCATCTGTCGGTCATAGTACATTCACATCACGAACTTGCCCGACGGAGTCAAGTCACTCTCGCCGAACTGGAAAAATATGAATTTGCCTTTCCCAGCAAAGGGTTGCAGGCCCGCAACACGTTCGATCAAGTCATCTCCGAACAGGATTACCACTTCAAGATACGTGTGGAACTGAACGAAGTCAACATCTTGCTGAAGCTCATCAAGGAGAGCCATCTGGTGACCATTCTTTCCGAAGCCACGATACACGATGAATCCGACGTAAAGGCCATTCCGCTGGATATACATGGATTCGAAATGGAGGGCTGCATTCACACACTGAAAAACACCTACCGCAAACATTCGGCCCTGAAATTCATCCATCTGCTCAGCGAATCGCAAGCCATCCGGGAACGGATGCACACCTGGCGGACATAGCCATACCCGACCGCAGAATGTACCGTTACAAAGATCACTCTCCATGGGGAGAAATGACAGCTGTCAGCGACGGCACGAATTTGGTCGGCCTCTATTTTGACGGACAGCACAATATTCCTCATCACATTGACGACAGATCTCTCGAAGCAGGCACGTTATCCGTTTTCCGACAAACGGCGGCATGGCTCGACACTGACTTCAAAGGCGAGCAACCCCAGTTCACGCCGAAAATCCGTTTGCAGGCCACCCCGTTCCGAATGCGCGTATGGCGCATACTTCAAAGCATCCCTTACGGCGAGACCCTGACCTATCAGAACATCGCACAGGAAGTGAGCCGACAAACCGGACAAGCGCGTATGTCAGCACAAGCCGTGGGCGGCGCCGTCGCACACAATCCCATCTGTATCATCATCCCCTGCCATCGCGTAGTGGGGAAGGACGGCAGTCTGACCGGCTACGCCGGAGGACTGGACCGGAAAGCCGGGTTGTTGGCTCTGGAAGGGCAACAACATCCGTCGTCCGCCCAATAAGAAACATAACCGGCCTGTTCTGCGAAGCAAAACGGGATTATCCGGAAGAAAGTTCCCGCCTCACCCTTACATTTTTCCCGCTCCGGAAAGACGAAAATTTTTCTCCGCAGATTGAAATTTTTTTCTCCGCAGATTGATTTCCCGATCTGCGGAGAAAAATCCGCGCCTCTCCAGACCCTCATCCGCCCGTAGTACCCGGCTTCTGACTGCCATACAAGAGGAATGCATTAAAAACAATTACGACAGACAACGGAAGCGAGTTTGCCGGGCATGGATGGATGACTAAAATATTGAATGTACCTGTGTATTTTACTCACTCCTATTGCTCATGGCAAAAGGGAGCGATGGAAAACATCAACGAACTCATCAGGCAGTACATACCCAAGGGAGCAGACTTAAGCAAGGCCACAGAGGAGAAAATAGACGAAATCAGAAGGAAAATCAATGCCAGACCGAGAGAAAAATTAAACTTTCACACGCCAGTTGAAAGGTTTTTTTTCAAAAATATTTCGTAATATTACATTTGCTGATTGGCTCTGCCGTAAGAACAAGAAAAATGAAAATCAATAATAATTCATACAAACCATGATGAAACAGACAAAGAATATTTTCGCCCTGGTCGCCATAACCGTACTGGGCGCAGCATGCAGCAGTGAGGACGAACCGACCCTGAACGGGCAGAACGACCCCGATGCCGTGACGATAAAAGCCGCGGTAGGTACCGGAACACAGACCTATTTTCGCCGGTGAGACGAACTTTCCGTGTCCGCGGGAACGCAGGATGCCGTCAACTATACGTTCGACGGTACAAACTGGACCGCCACGGGAAAATATCTGAAATGGGAAAGCTCACCGATGAACTTCACCGCATGTTATCCCGCGACAGACGGTACATCTGCCACCTCTTTTACACTGCCTGACGACCAGAGCAGTGAGGAGAATATTGCAGTCGCAGACTATATGACGCTTGTAGACCGACCGATCGAACGACCACGGACGGACATACTGCCGGTCTGGCCTTGAACCGCCGAACGGCACGTGTCATCATCCGGATAGACGGGTTCAAGAATGAGTTTGATACAACCGCGCCAACCATCACCTACATGAAGATAACTTCCGGCGCAGCCGCTTATGCCGACAGCACGGCTTCGGGCAATCCTACGGCAGTCACACCCTATGTGCAGACTCCCGAAGGCCTGACTGCCGGACAGACAGGTACGACTTATACGGCTCTCGTCATTCCCACCGGAGATCAAACGGACGGGACATTCCTATCCCTAAACATAGAGAACAAGACCCTTACACAGACGAATATCCCCGCTATGGAGGCAGGCAAAAGCTACACCTATCCTCTCATGGTGGGCAAGGACGCCCTGACTTTGGGAGAGGTAACGGTAGAGGACTGGACGAGCGGCGGGCTGACCGAAGATCCGGAAGATGCCGTCTCATATCCGTCTGCCGCCCCCTTGACCCATACCGTTTACGTCCATGCAGGGGACATCGTAAACTATCCGGATTCCGTCGTCAAAGCGATGGACGGCACGGGCGAACTGCATGTAGTGGGGTCCCTTAACCAAGCCGATCTCGATTACCTCACCACTACGTTTCATGAGTCATTTACCTTACTTGATCTGGCAAAAGCAATGGCTGCAGAAGAACTGACGCTAAACGGTAATGGGGATAGTGGCTATTTTCCCCGGATAGAAACATTAGTCCCGGGGCCGGTAACCAATATTGCGGATGATGCTTTCGATTTTGCTAAAAAGCTAAAAGAGGTATACTTCTCTCACAGTCCCGATCTTATCTCCATCGGAGACTATGGGTTTACTTATACGGCCTTGGAGAGCATAGACTTGTCCGGTTGTCCGAAAATACAGGACCTCGCAAACGCTTTCTTTTGGATTAAAACTTTAAAAAGCGTGAATCTTTCGGGCTGTACACATCTTTCCGAATTAGGAGACAATCTGTTCGCTCACTGTTCTGCTTTGGAGAGCGTAGACTTGTCCGGCTGTTCGAATATCACCACTATCGGATATGATGCATTCGATTATTGTACGAGTTTGAAGAGCTTCGATTTTACCGACCTTCCGAATCTCACCTCTATCGGAGAGTATGCTTTTTTGCTTTCCGCTTTGGATAAGGTCGATTTCTCCGGTTGTCCCAAACTCTCCATTATCGAAAGGTTAGCTTTCGGTGAGTGTCCTGCGTTGCAGAGCATAGACTTTTCCGACTGTACCCATCTCACCTCTATCGGAGAACAAGCTTTCTATGAATGTCCTGCGCTGAAGAGCATAGACTTTTCCAACTGTACCCGTCTCACCTCTATCAGAAACAACTCTTTCCTTTCAGACACGGCTCTTAGGGATGTCTACTTCGGGATGGAGAATCCTCCGGAAAGTTTCTCGGGAACATTAAGTACCGGTTTTGAGGATACAGTAGTGGGCCAATGTACGCTCCATCTCTCCTCAGCGGCGCAGGGTAACTCTGCATGGAGTTCTTTTGTCGGCACGGGGTGGAAGAACATGGTATATGACCGGAACTGACC
>JAJPYK010000216.1:0-2689 GCA_021205005.1 Paraprevotella sp.
CCACAACAGAAAGAGAAAGAACAAGCACGGCTTCCGTGAAAGAATGGCTACGGCAAACGGTCGCAAAGTATTGGCTTCACGCCGCGCCAAAGGCCGAAAGAAACTTACTGTATCTGACGAGATACACAGAAAGTAAGCAGACTGCGTCTAAAAGAAGTAAGGAGAACCTTACTTCTTTTTTACTTTTTATCACTATCTTTGAACCCGATTAGACACTTGACCTCATCATGACGATAAAAGAATTCTTTGGAAAACTGACCAGCAAAATCATCTGGGTGAACCTGCTGATTATGTTCTTGCTCATAGTGGCCATATCCGTCGGGGTCTGGATCGGATTGGAACGCTACACCATGCACGGAGTGGAAATCACCGTTCCGAACGTAAAGGGCATGCGCATAGACGACGCAAGACGCGCCTTGGAACAGCAAGGATTAGTAGCCATAGTCGCCGATTCAGGCTATAATAACACCCTCCCCTCCGGCACCGTACTGGAACAGACTCCTGCAAACGCAAGCCGGGTAAAGCCCGGAAGGGAAATCTATCTAACCATCAACACGACACGCACACCGACCTTACAAATCCCCGACATCGCGGACAACAGTTCGTTGAGAGAAGCCGAAGCCCGGCTGACCGCCATGGGATTCAAACTCAGTCCGTGCGAATACGTGGAAGGAGAAAAAGATTGGGTTTACGGAGTCAAATACCTCGGTCGTAACGTATTCGGAGGAGACCGCGTGCCCATTAATGCGGAACTGACATTGCAGGTGGGAAGCGGGACGTATGAAAACGATTCTTTGGACGTGGAGAACAACGATAGCCTCACCGGCGCAGACAACGATGAACTTTATAATAAAGATCAGGACGCACCTGCACCGGATGCGTATTAACGACCCCTTTTGATTCAAGCGAACCAATGGAAGTCCGACAAACAAATGATCCCGACAAGTTACAGCTCCAACCGTTCCCCACTATCGAAGAGGAACCGGACGAAGAGGGCACATCGGTCTACGAACATCATCGGCTAACGGTCGACAGCGGGCAGAAACCGATGAGGATAGACAAATACCTCATGGAGCATCTCTGCAACACCTCGCGTAACCGGTTGCAACGTGCCGCCGAGCAGGATTTTATTCTGGTAAACGGACGGGCGGTGAAAAGCAGCTATAAAGTGAAACCGGGAGATGAGTTTGTCATCCTGCTCGATCGTCCGAAGTATGATAACGAAATCATTCCGGAGGACATCCCGCTGAATATCGTATATGAAGATAACGACTTGCTGGTGGTGAACAAACCGGCCGGTTTGGTGGTACATCCGGGTTGCGGGAACTATACGGGCACGTTAGTCAATGCCATCGCTTGGCACCTGAAAGATGATCCTTCGTATGACCCGAACGATCCGACCGTCGGACTGGTACATCGGATCGACAAGGATACATCGGGATTGCTCGTAGTGGCCAAAAACGCAGATGCCAAGTCCCATCTTGGCAAACAATTCTTCAACAAAACCACACGGCGCTTGTACAATGCCCTGGTATGGGGAAGCTTCGCAGAAAATGAAGGCCGCATCGAAGGCAACATTGCCCGACATCCGAAAGACCGAATGCAAATGGCGGTATTCCCTCCGGACAGCGGAATAGGCAAACCGGCAGTGACACATTATCGTATATTGGAAGATTTCGGGTATGTGTCATGGGTGGAATGCCGATTGGAAACGGGACGTACGCATCAAATCCGGGCACACATGAAACATATCGGCCATCCGCTGTTCAACGATGCACGCTACGGAGGAAATGAGATCCTGCGCGGCACCCCCTTCAGTAAATACAAACAATTCATACAAAACTGTTTCGCAGCATGCCCGCGGCAGGCTCTGCATGCCCGTACCTTAGGCTTCGTTCATCCACGCACCGGAGAGGAAATGTATTTAACCTCAGACATTCCCGAGGATATGAGTACGCTTCTGGAATGTTGGCGCCAATATACATCCCGCCGAAATGCAGAATAATGAAATAAAACAAGACCATCTTAATAAAAGTAGAAAATGAAAAGGACTATTGCGATTGTAGCCGGAGGAGATTCCTCCGAACACGACGTTTCACTTCGGAGCGCCGAAGGTATCTACTCATTCCTCGACAAGGAAAAATACGAAGTATACATCATCGAAATCAAAGGCATGATGTGGGAAGCTCACCTGAAAGACGGCAGCCGTGCCACCGTAGACCGCAACGATTTCAGTTTCATGGAAGGCGAACATCGCATACGCCCGGACTTCGCTTATATCACCATACACGGCACACCGGGCGAGAACGGTATTCTCCAAGGTTATTTCGACCTGGTGCATCTGCCCTACTCCACATCTGACGTTCTTGTAGAGGCCATGACTTTCAACAAATTCACTTTAAACCAGTACCTGAAAGGATTCGGCGTCAGCGTGAGCGAAAGCCTCATCATCCGCAAGGGCTTCGAACATTTGGTAACCGAGGAAGAAATCGTAGAGAAAATAGGGTTGCCCTGCTTTGTGAAGCCCAATGCCGGAGGCTCCAGTTTTGGCGTGACAAAAGTAAAAAGCGCAGACCAGATCCACGAAGCCATCCTGAAAGCCATGCACGAAAGCAGCGAAGTGATGGTGGAAGCGTTCATGGCGGGGACGGAAATCACATGCGGCTGCTATAAAACGCGGGAAAAAGAA
>JAJPYK010000216.1:2699-5141 GCA_021205005.1 Paraprevotella sp.
TGGTATTCCCGATCACAGAGGTCGTCACGGACAATGAGTTCTTCGACTACAACGCCAAATATAACGGACAAGTAAAGGAGATCACACCGGCACGCTTGAAAGAAGACACGGCAGAAAGGGTACGTCTCATTACCTCTACGATTTACGACATATTGGGATGTAAAGGCATCATCCGTGTAGACTATATCATCACTCGGCAAACGGATCCGGACGGAAAAGAAAAAGAAAAGATCAACATGCTGGAGATCAATACCACGCCGGGAATGACAGCCACGAGTTTCATTCCTCAGCAAGTGCGTGCAGCCGGACTGGAAATGAAAGATGTACTGACCGACATCATTGAAAATCAATTCACATAAATCCCGTTATTCACCCATGCGTACGCCCAAAGAATTTGATGAGATCCGACCTTATGATCCGGAAGAGCTGCCGGCCGTATTTGAAGAACTCATTGCCGATCCGGAATTCCGAGCCGTAACAGAACAGGTACTCAACGGTATTTCCTATGAAACGGCATGTGCACAGCTCCGTCGTTGTCGGACGAATTTAGAGGTTCAAAAGACTTTCTTTTATCCGTTACTCCACGACATACTCCGCAAATGCAGTGACGGCTTCGTCTTAGAGAACCATGCGGCTATAAACAAACAACTTCCGCACACCTTCATTACCAACCATCGCGACATCGTTATGGATTCGGCGTTCCTGTCCATCAGTCTGCTTGATAACGGGTTCGGCAATACGATGGAAATTGCGATAGGCGACAACCTTCTTATACGTCCGTGGATCAAAAAGCTCGTGAGGGTGGACAAGGCGTTCATCGTACAGCGATCGGCCGGCTTACGTCAGATGTTGGCCTCCAGCACCAGGTTGAGCCGCTATATGCACTACGCCATCGCCACAAAGCATGAAAACATCTGGATCGCCCAACGGGAAGGACGATCTAAAGATTCGGACGACCGAACGCAGGACTCCATCCTGAAAATGATGGCTATGGGAGGAGAAGGTACCGTGACGGAACGCTTGAAACAACTGAATCTCGTCCCCACGACGCTTTCTTACGAATATGACCCCTGCGATTATTTAAAGGCACAGGAATTCCAACAGAAACGCGACATCAAAGATTTCCACAAGGCACCGGCTGACGATCTGACCAGTATGAAGACCGGAATATACGGCTATAAAGGCCGGATTTGTTTCCGCATCGCAGGTTGCCTGAACGACTGGCTTGACACGCTGCCCGCAGATCTACCCAAAACTGAGCTTTTTGCCGCCGTCACCGAGCACATCGACTGGGAAATCCATCGGAATTATAAATTATATGCCGGCAACTATGTCGCTGCCGATCTGCTGAAAGGCGACAACCAATATGCCGCCCATTACTCAACCGAAGAAAAAGGACGTTTCGAGACTTACGTGCAAAGCCGCATCGAGAAAGTAACGCTGCCGAACCCAGATATTCCGTTTTTGCGCGAAAGACTACTCACGATGTATGCCAATCCGGTATTCAATTACACCACAGCCAGCAATGAATGACAAAAGAATAAGCAGCGACAAATCCGTCGTATTTCATAAAACCGCTAACAGTGTGTCCCTTTTCCGAAAAAATTTCGGAAAAGGGCTGTTTTTTCTTCTTGTTCTCTGCGGGGGCTGGCTATGCGCTTCATGCAGTAAAGACAATGATGACAACGGATATGTATACCCTTCTCTTCTTACAGAGCTGGCCGATCTGAAAACAGATGAAAAAGGATACGGCATGCAATTCACAACCGACGGAGGAACTACCTACCGTCTCAGCTCACCTTTGCAAGGCTTACAGCCCAACGCCTTCTATCGCATCATATGCAGTTATGCACTTACGGGAGAAATTTCCGACGCATACCCTGTCGCTAAAATCTATACGGCAGAAAGTGTGAATCTGCTGAAACTCACAGAAGAAAATGCAGAGGCGGATGATCCGACCGCAGTGACCAGCATCTGGATAGGAGGAAAGTACCTGAACATGCAATTGACCCCAAAAACTCAAGGAGGTACTCAATCTTGGGGATATCGTGTAGATTACGTCGGTCGTACCTCCTCCGGTAAGGCTTATTATCATCTGTCGCTCTATCATCGTCAGCCGAACGATCCTTATTCTTATTCCACAACCGTCTATGCCAGCCTGCCGCTCACAGACGTAGACAGCATACAAAAAGGCGACAGTATCGCTTTTACCGTATTGACTTTCAGCGGTCGGAAGACATGGCGTTTCTCATTCGATTGAAGACACAACGCTTTCTTTTTTCCAGATAGAACTGAAAAATAGATCTATTCCCCCTCATTCCATGGACGGAATAAGGAGAAGAGAGACCAATACCTACAGCTCCGACCGTTACATCGTCTGTGCATACAGAAAAGAGGGTGTGTCATAATTCAAATTTTGAGATTGACAACTTATAATCTGTA
>JAJPYK010000065.1 GCA_021205005.1 Paraprevotella sp.
GATCAGACGGACTTGGTTCTCCAGGTCGCTCCCAACGGGCGCTTGTTTCAAGTGTATTACGGTGACAAACTGTTACACGAGCAGGATTTGGATTCGTTGATTTGGTACGTGCATGCCGGTTCCGACGGCAGCGTAAGCCAGCGCGGATGGAAAGTGTATTCCGGTTCGGGAAACGAAGAGTTCTTCGAGCCCGCCGTAGCCGTCACGCATAACGACGGCAACATGTCAACTTACCTTTATTATAAGTCGTCTGCCCCAAAAGCCGTCCCCGGAGGTGTGGAAACGACAATCGAACTCCAGGACGACAAATATCCGGTGAACGTGACGTTGCATTATGTGGCTTACGCCAAAGAGAATGTCATCAAGACTTGGAGTGTAATCAAGCACAGCGAGAAGAAGCCTATAACATTGTGGCGTTATTCTTCCACGATGCTTTATTTCAATGCCAATAAATATTTCCTGACCGAATATCATGGTGATTGGGCCAAAGAGTGGATGCCCGCCACTCAGGAACTGCAATTCGGCAAGAAAATCATCGATACGAAATTAGGCAGCCGTGCCGCCATGCATGCCGAGCCGTTCTTTGAACTGGGACTCAATGAAGCTCCGCGCGAGAACGAAGGTAAAGTCATGTTGGGCACCATCGGTTGGACGGGCAACTTCCGTTTCACTTTTGAAGTGGACAACGTGGGCAATCTGCGCGTGATTCCGGCCATTAATCCTTATGCTTCCGACTATCTCTTGCCGGCCGGTCAGACTTTCACCACACCGGAGTTCATTTTCACTTTGAGCGATAACGGAACCAGTACGGCCAGCAGAAACTTGCAAGACTGGGCACGCAAATATCAGTTGAAGAACGGAACGGGTGACAGACTGACCCTGTTGAACAACTGGGAAAATACCTGTTTCGATTTCGATCAGCAGTCGTTGGCCGAACTGATGAAAGAGGCCAAGACGTTAGGAGTGGATATGTTCCTGTTGGACGACGGATGGTTCGGAAACAAATATCCGCGTAAAGACGACCATGCCGGTCTGGGCGACTGGGAAGCTACGAAGAGCAAGTTGCCGGAGGGCGTGGAAGGACTGGTAAATTCGGCAAAAGAGGCCGGCGTGAAGTTCGGTATCTGGATTGAGCCGGAAATGGTAAATCCCAAGAGCGAACTGTTTGAGAAGCATCCCGACTGGGCGATTAAGTTGCCTAACAGAGATACCTATTACTACCGCAACCAGTTGGTATTGGATATGTCTAATCCCAAAGTGCAGGATTATGTATACGGCGTGATCGAAAACATCATGAAAGAGAATCCCGGCGTGGCTTACTTCAAATGGGATTGCAACAGCCCCATTACCAATATCTATTCTCCGTATCTGAAAGAGAAACAGGGTAATCTGTATATCGACCATGTTCGCGGCGTCTACAACGTGATGAAACGCGTAAAGGAGAACTATCCCGATCTGCCTTTGATGCTTTGCTCGGGCGGCGGTGCACGTTGCGACTATGAGGCCCTGAAGTACTTTACGGAGTTCTGGTGTTCAGACGATACCGATCCTTATGAACGTCTGTATATCCAGTGGAGCATTTCCAAATTCTTCCCGGTGAAGGCGATGGCCGCTCATGTGACGGATTGGAACAAGAACACCAGCGTGAAGTTCCGTACCGATGTGGCCAGCATGTGCCAGTTGGGCTTCGACATCAACTTGAAGAAGATGTCGCCCGATGACTTCAGCTATTGTCAGACTGCCGTGGCTAACTTCCATCGTTTGGAACCGGTGATTTTGGACGGTGAGCAATATCGCCTCATTTCGCCCTACGAAGGCAACCACATGGCAGTGAACTACGTGACGGAAGATCAGTCGAAAGCCGTGCTCTTCGCTTACGATCTCCATCCCCGTTATCACGAGAAGATCCCTGTAGTCTTCTTGCAAGGACTGGATCCTAACAAAATGTACAAGGTGACGGAAATCAACCTGATGCCGAACACCACATCTGCTTATGCTTTCAACGATAAGGTCTTCAGCGGAGACTACCTGATGAAAGTGGGTCTTCAGGCATTGACTGCGGACGAAGGCAAGAGCCATGTCTTTGAGTTGGTGGCACAATAAGCCAAGTCGGCTATAATGCCGCACTGCCGCTTGAAGAACCTCCTGCGTTCTCATCGAAAAGGGCAGTAAAATAGAATAAGCATTTAGTGAATTTACAAAATAGAGTAAAGCGTAGCGGAAGGGCTGGGACACAGCATCCGCTACGCTTTACTTTTTCTTTTTCTCATCCTATTGGCGGCCCGAGGGGAGAGGGAATACGGGATATGCAAGCCACTCGTCCGAGCTCCGGTTGCGGATCATGCTATGGCCGGATCAATACGCAGCAGAAATCCACTCCGCAAGTCGGAAAATTTTTCTCCGCAGATGGAGAAATCGTTCTGCGGAGAAAAATTTTCCAATCTGCGGAGAAAAATATCCGCCCTTCTTTTCCCGGTGGGACAGGATGAAACGCCTTCCGTTTATCCGATACGGACAAAAAAGAGGGGCAGAGTATCCCGGCCGTTGGAAAGGTATCGGAATCTCTGCCCCTTCGGAAGTGAAGATTGGATTTACTTACTTATTTACACCCAATGAATCATTGCGTCTTTTTTACATTGCGAGGATTTACAGAACTTGTACTCCGCGGGTCAGCAAGAACAGGATGAGTGTGGCTGCAACGAAAGGACCCCACAGGCCTATGACCAAACCGGCCAATGCCAAGTTTTTGCTTCTTTTGGAGCGGCTTACGTCATCCAATACATTTGCTCTCAATTTTGCTTCAGCATCTGTTTTCATATTCGTCTGTTTTTTAGGTTTTACAATTCTTTTTTATTCGCTATTCTCACGGTCCGTATGTGCTTAGAACGTGTAGTAGAGGCGCATGCAGAGCACGGTGAACTTCCCGTTGTCGTTCTTGATATATTGGAACGCCGGTTGAAGGGCAATCTGGTCGTTGATGGTTCTGTGCCAGGTGGCTTCCAACGACAACTCTTTGCCCTGGACGAAAGTGGCGTGCTGGAATGAGATTCCGTAACGATTGTCACCGTTGTCCACTATGCCTCATACTTTTCCATACCTGCGGCAGCCATTCTGCTTGTTGGTGTTCTCAGAATATTGCGCCATGAGAGATACTTTGTTTTCTCCGCTTTCCCATAGGGACTGTTCGCCATAAACCCACCAGGCGCAACTGGTTTTCTTTATCGGCTCTTCGGCCATTTCCCCCTCCTCATCGGTCGGGTAGAGCCGGCTGTGGATCGCTGCGCCTGCGGAATAGAATCCGTGGTCGTAGGTGTAGGTCAGTTGCATCATGTCGAACACACCGTCCTGATTGGGCTTGACCCGGAACGGATTGTCGTGTCGGTTCCATCCATTATAGCCTTTGCCGTTGTAGAGGCTGTTCATGAAGGTCCAGTTTTTCCATTCCACATCGAAATGTACGGTCAGTCCGTTCAACGGATAGTTGGCAATCGGGTAGCTGGCCGAGATGGTGGGAAAGATGCCCGGAGAGCTGCTGGTGAAGAGCGAGGTGCCGTCTGAGGTAAAGAAATCCTCGTTTACGTTACGCACTCCTACAAACAGATGGGCGTGTTCCCAGGTTTGCATATAACCCAATACGGCAATGGCCGCAAAGTTGTTCTCGTCTTCGATGTTGGAGAAGGTCTGCCAATCATCGATAATGGTTTCGTTTGTTTTTGCCGTATGGATCGTAGCTACTTGAAACAAGCCGTTTTTCCACGGCGAGTAATTCATTCCCAAACGGAGCTGGTTAACCCAATTGGTTTTATTGTTCATGTTCCACTGCCATTCCGTGGTGTACTGTCCGCCGAAGATTTTAGGAAAGGCCAACGACGGCATCGCGCCACACAGCATGAGAAGCATTGATTTTTTGAATCTCATAACCTTACTTTTTATTGGATATCCGCAGGTCTCGGGCGGAAGTGAAAAAGAAAGAAGTTCGGGAGTCAAACCCACAGGCTTGTACCATGGAGCCTGAAAGGGGGGGACTGATAGGTTTGACTCCTTCGCTTCTTTAATTTCATCCTGAAAACAGCGGATGTTTCTTATATCGTTTTTCTCGTTTATTTGTCCGGTTTACAACCATCTGCTGAATGCACGGATATAGAACACTTTCAACATCAGTGTCAGTACGCAGTAGGTGAGCAGGATACCGATCAACCAGGGGAAGTAGCTCATAGGCAGCGGACGCAAACCGATAGAGGAACCGAACGGAGTGAACGGTACGCAGATACCGATGATCATGATGGAGAAGGTCATCAACATCACAGACCAGGATGCGCGGCTTTGGATGAACGGAATCTTACGTGTACGGATCATGTGGACGATCAAGGTCTGCGAGAGCAATCCTTCGATGAACCATCCGGACTGGAACAAGGATGCAGCTTCTGTGCTCTGGCAACTGAAGAACCACCACATCACGATGTAGGTCGTAATATCGAAGATGGAGCTGATCGGGCCGATCCACATCATGAAGCGGCTCAGGTCGGAAGAATCCCAGATACGGGGCTTGCGCAGATATTCCGGGTCCATTCGGTCGAACAGAATGGTCGTCTGAGAAATATCATAGAGAAGGTTCTGGATGAGCAGGTGGATAGGCATCATCGGGAGGAAGGGCAAGAATGCGCTGGCTACCAATACGCTGAACATGTTACCGAAGTTGGAGCTGGCCGTCATCTTCACATACTTGATGATGTTTCCGAAAGTGCTTCGGCCTTCCAATACGCCGTCTTCCAATACCATGAGGTCTTTCTCCAGCAAGATGATATCCGCACTTTCTTTGGCGATGTCCACGGCAGAGTCTACGGAGATACCTATATCCGATTCACGCAGCGCAGCCGCATCGTTGATACCGTCGCCCAGGAAGCCTACGGTGTTGCTTTGTTCCTGCAAGAGTTGTACGATTTCCACTTTCTGCATCGGAGTGAGCTGGGCGAAGATGTTGCCTTGGGTTACGGCCTTCAGTTTTTCTTCTTTGCTCAGCGTGGCGAATATGGGACCGCTTACGGCTGTGGCCGTATTGAGGCCTACCTGTCCGGAGATGGTCTTTACCACGGCGTCGTTATCGCCGGAGAGCACCTTGACTTCCACTC
>JAJPYK010000224.1 GCA_021205005.1 Paraprevotella sp.
GTAACTTTGTCATCGTAATCAAATTAATAAAACATAAGCATTATGAAAGCATTGAGTTTTTTGGCAGCATTCATTGGCGGCGCAGCCGTAGGTGCAGCAGTAGGAATTTTATTTGCTCCGGAAAAGGGTACGGAAACCCGCGACAAAATAGCTAAAGCATTACGTAAAAGAGGAATCAAACTCAACCGCAAGGAAATGGATTCTCTCGTAGACGAAATCGCAGACGAAATCAAGTCGGCAGAAGAAGTGTAAAGGACCGTACATGTTTTCCAGCAGTAAAAACATAGAAAGTATCGGCAAACTCTTGCTGGAGTTCAAAAAATATCTTGAACTGCAGAAAGAGTTTGTCAAATTAGATGCTACGGAAAAGATCACCGTCATCTTGTCGGCCGTTCTCGTCGTAGCCGTATTGCTTTTATTGGGATCCATCGTACTCTTGTTCCTCACATTCGCTCTGGCCTATCTCTTGGGCGAAGCCACAGGCAGCCTGCCGGTAGGATTCGGCATCATAGCCGCCTTTGTCTTGCTGTTGGCCTTCATATTTTACATGAACAGAAACCGTTGGGTGATCCAACCGCTCGCGCGGTTCATGACCCGACTTATCCTTGCTAAAGAAGATGACAAGCCCTAAAACGACACCGTCCCCCGCTACGTCTCAGGATGCCTTGGCCCATATACGCATGCGTAAAGCCCAAATCAGCAAACAACTGAAAGAGAGTACGAACTACATAAAGATGGAAACCAACCGCATGTTTGCCCCGCCCCCAGAAGCCACCTCCAAATTCGGCACGTTCATGAATATGGTGGACCAAGGAATCGCCGTATACGACGGCGTGATGATGGGATTGCGTGTGGCCAGAAATCTGCGCCGCCTTTTTGGTCGATGCTGACTTTATTTATTCCCCTCTCTTCATTTTTTACGCCGAAGAGTAGAGGTATATTGAGATTTATCATGTAACTTTGCGCCGTTTTTTAACCCCATAACACACATTACAATTATGATGAACGAATGGTTTGAGTGCAAAGTAAGATACGAGAAAACTTTGGAAAACGGATTGGTCAAGAAAGTGACCGAACCTTATCTGGTAGACGCCCTGAGCTTTACGGAAGCCGAAAGACGATTCATCGAAGAAATCGAACCGTTCATGTCGGGAGAATTTCAGGTGACGGACATCAAAAGGGCTAAATACGCCGAACTGTTTGAAACGGACGAGGAGGCCGCCGACCGGTGGTTCAAAGCCAAAGTGGCTTTCATCACGCTGGACGAGAAAAGCGGAGCGGAAAAGAAAAGCAACCAAAACATGTTGGTACAAGCCTCAGACCTGCGCGATGCCGTAAAACGTCTGGACAAGGGAATGGAAGGCACAATGGCCGACTATGAAATCGCCGCCATCGCCGAAACCCCTCTTATGGACGTGTTCCATTACAAAGCAGAGGCGGATGAGAAACCGGAATATCCAAACGCATAACCCAGACAACGCCACTACACTATGTCAAAGATCCAGGATGAAATCAAGAATATCACATCAGCTCTGCCGCAAGGCGTACGACTGGTAGCCGTTTCAAAATATCATCCGGCCTCTTGTATCGAAGAAGCCTACGAAGCCGGACAGCGAATCTTCGGAGAAAGTCATGTACAGGAGCTGAGGGAAAAATACGACCTTCTGCCCAAGGACATCGAATGGCATTTCATCGGCCACCTGCAAACGAATAAGGTGAAATACATAGCCCCCTACGTTTCCATGATCCACGCCGTAGACAGCATGAAGTTGCTCCGCGAAATAGACAAACAGGCCGAAAGGGTCGGACGCACGATTCCCTGTTTGCTGCAACTTCATGTGGCACGGGAGGAGACTAAATTCGGCTTCACACCCGACGAATGCCGTGCGGTGACGGAAGCGGGAGAATGGCGCACCTTGTCGCACATACGGCTGTGCGGACTGATGTGCATGGCCTCCAATACGGATGATAAAGAACAAGTGCGGTCCGAATTCCGCCAGGCCTACGACCTGTTCCGCGAACTGAAAGCAGGACCGTTTGCCTCGAATCCCGATTTCAAGGAACGCTCTTGGGGCATGAGTCACGATTATTCCATCGCCAGAGAGGAAGGCAGCACGCTCATCCGCGTAGGAAGCAAAATTTTCGGAGAAAGAATATAGTAAAAATCCACGCATAACTTGCTTTAATCGTTTTTTCTCCTTAGTTTTGCACATCTTTAAAAAAAATGTGCAATGGATAGACCTAACTTCAATGAACAGGTTGAACATAGCATCAAGGAATATTGGGATCTTGATGCCTTATCCGATTATAAAGGAGAAACCTTTCAATACAAAGATATAGCGCGGATTATAGAAAAACTCCATATTATCTTTGAATACAGCAACGTAAAACAAGGAGACAAGATCGCCATTTGCGGAAGAAACTGCGCCCATTGGGGAGCCGCATTCCTGGCGACACTGACCTACGGGGCGGTGGCGGTACCGGTCCTGCACGAATTTACGGCGGAACAAATCCACAATATCGTGAACCACTGTGAAGCCAAATTGCTCTTCGCCGGAGACCAGGTCTGGAAAAATCTCAATGCCGACGAGATGCCTCGTCTGGAAGGGATCCTCAACATTGCGGACTATTCCCTATTGGTGGGGCGCACGGAAAAAGTAGTTTATGCCCGTGCACACTTGAATCAGCTCTTCGGCGAACGTTACCCGATGAACTTCCGTAAGCACCATGTGGCCTATTATAAAGGAATGCCGGACGAACTGGCCGTCATCAACTACACGTCGGGTACGACCAGTCGTTCCAAGGGATTCATGATCCCCTATCGCGCCTTGTGGTCCAACCTGGAATTTGCAAAAGAAGTGCTCCTTCCCCACATGGCTGTCGGCAACAACATCATTTCCATGCTTCCCATGGCCCACATGTATGGTATGTCTTTTGAATTCCTATTCGAATTCTGCACGGGATGCCACATTCACTTCCTTACCAAAAAACCTTCTCCTAACGTCTTGTTCACGGCTTTTGCCGAGTTGAAGCCCCGCATAATCATTGCCGTACCGCTCATTATAGAAAAAATCATCCGTAAGTCCGTACTGCCCAAAATTCAAGGTACAACGGTGAAAATGCTCCTCAAAGTCCCCTTGGTACGTCAAAAGATCAAAGACAAAATATGCGAACAACTCAAAGCGGCATTCGGCGGCAACTTCTATGAAATCATCATAGGCGGTGCAGCCTTCAACCATGAAATCGAAATGTTGCTCCACTACATCGGATTCAATTATACCGTAGGTTATGGCACGACGGAATGTGCACCGATCATTTCTTATGCCGATTGGACAACCTTCCGTCCGGGCTCTTGCGGCAGGCCTGCCCCTCGCATGGAAATCAAGATCGACAGTAACGATCCGCAACACACCGTAGGAGAGATCCTCACCCGAGGTACAAACGTGATGCTGGGCTACTACAAAAATGAACAGGCCACGCAGGAAGTCCTCCGAGACGGCTGGTATCATACTGGAGACTTAGGGGTAGTGGACGAAGAAGGCAACCTCTTCATTAAAGGGCGCAGCAAAAACATGCTCTTAGGCGCAAGCGGACAAAATATCTATCCGGAGGAGATCGAGGTACAGCTCAATAACCTGACGCTGGTTGGCGAGAGCATCGTGATCCAGAAAAACGAAAAGCTCTACGGCCTGGTGTATCCGGATTACGAAGAGGCCCGCAATCTCGGTCTGCAAGATGCTGACCTGAAAACGATCATGGAACAGAACCGGACGGAGTTGAACAGTATGCTTCCGACCTACTCCCAACTGTCGGGCATCAAAATATTCCATGAGGAATTTGAAAAGACACCGAAGAAAAGCATCAAACGTTATCTTTATACCGATACGGAAATCTAAGGAAAATCCATCGGTTCTTCTTCTCCCTTTCTTCCGTCGTCACGTATACTCAAGAAAAAATGTTCATATCCGGCAGATCCCTTTCAGAAACGACCGAAGATGAACATTAATGGGGAATAAAGACGGAACGTCAGAAAGCATATGCCTTCTTTCTACTCACGGCAGCTTTTTCATCCGACACTCATCATGAAGACTTACTGTTTACTTGCGGTTACTTAATTTAAAGAGTACAGGTAGTGTCATCTGCATGGCCACATCCTGTCCCTTCTGCTGGGCCGGTTTCCAGTGAGGCATGGACAGAACGACCCGAATAGCCTCCGCACTTAAACGGCTGTCCGGCGACTTCACAACTTTCGGATTTACGACCTCTCCGTCTTTTGTAATCACGAAAGTCACGAAAACATTACCTTCTACTTTGTCTTTCACGCACTCTTTAGGATAATGTATGTTCTCCGACAGAAACTCCGTTGCTTTATTCATACCTCCGGGAAATTGAGCGATCACATCCGGAAGCATGACCACCTCGTCATAGTTCTTATTGCCGTCATCCGCATTCCCGGAGCCGGAACTCCTGATTTCGTTCAGCATCGTACAAACCGCCTGATAGGATTCCGGCATTTCCGCGCGCGTCCAGACCTCCACAATCGAATCTTCTCCATTGCCCAAAGATGCTTCAAAAGTATTCTCACCCAACCATTTGATGGTATTTTGTCCGCCACGTTCTTTTATGACAGAATCCGATACCGCTTCAAAGGTACCTGCGCGTCCCGTGAACAGCGTTTCATTATCACCTGCCCGACGATAAGAAAATGCGAGAAAAGAACCGTCTCCATAAAGTTTATAGCTGACTTCCTTCGCCGGAAGCAATTCACCGGTGGACATGCTACGTACTCCCTTCATCATCCACGTACCCGAATAGGGACGATCGGTTCTTTGATCCCCGAACGTATGATTCATGATATTCGACAACCCGACAGGCACGGAAGCACGCTCCCAACTTTCTTGATAAGTCGTTTCCGTACCGGAAGTCGATTGTCCGGTCCATTCCAATTCAAAATTATTTTCGTTTATCGTCTTTATATTCAGTTCCTTCCCGGCTTCTTTTATCGCCTTATCAGACAAATAATCGAAAGGACCTCGGCTACCGTAAAAAGAAATGTTCTCTCCTCCTTCATCTTCATATTTCACATAAAGCGACACCATTTCTCGCTCTCCGTAGAATTT
>JAJPYK010000297.1:0-4755 GCA_021205005.1 Paraprevotella sp.
TGAGGTCTACAGGCTTGGGGGCCTTTGATCAGACACACTCGGTGAAACACTACCGATTTTTTATCTATCTGATGCTTTCGGTCTTGCAAAATGCAGGATACCGTTTGTTACGAAAAACCGTCCGGCATTAAACGCCGGTTCTGTTTTCTCCGCAAGTGAAGCTTTCGCGTCGGTCATAAAGACAGCAGAAACGTTTTTGGGCTGACATGATGCAGATTGCCCGGTTCCGGAGATTTTCTTATCTCGGATCGCTTCCGGATGTGGCGGAACATGCGCGATTCTCGTGCCGGAAAATATGTCGTTTTGACAGAATTGCAGCAGGGACGGTCGTTCGGATGACGTCTGTATTCAGATCTCTCGTTTTGTAGCGGATATCGTTGTCATTCCATTTTTCATATTTTGATATGACGGCGGAATGAAAATAAATTTGTAAATTTGAAAGTTGTAAAACTACACGATGATGAAAGATATGTCCGAAGAAAATGCCGGTGTGGATGTGATTCGCCTGAACGGTACGGATGACAAACTGTATGCTCTCGTGGCGCCTCTGGTCATGAATCCGCTTGTTTTGAGGCAAAACAATAATTATCCGTTCAAGACCTCCAATCGTTATGTATGGTATGTGGCGTTGGAAGACGGTACGGTGGCGGGATTCATGCCGGTGAAGAAAAACGGAAAAGGCTGGCATGTGGATAATTATTATGTCCGGGACGATCGGAAAGAGATCATTGCCGCCTTGCTTCGCCTGGTCATCGCCGATGCAGAGGATGATCTCCTGCTGACCGCGCTCGTGCATAAGCGTCACGTGGAAGCCTTCGAGGAAGAAGGCTTCAGACGGGAAAAGATGTGGACGCACTATGAGAAAATGGAATATAAACCTACTCTTGACGTATGATACGACAGTTGAATGTATACGAGGCTGCTCAACGGAGGTTGAAGGTTATCTTTGATTATTTTGACTATGTGTATGTCTCTTTTTCCGGAGGAAAAGACAGCGGTGTGCTGCTGAATATGTGCATCGAGTATATTCGTCGGAACAAACCTCAGCGGAAGCTCGGTGTGTTCCATCTGGACTACGAGGTGCAGTACAGCCAGACGACTGAGTATGTGAAAAAGATGTGCGACCAGAATCGCGATATTTTGGAGGTATACCACTGTTGCATTCCTTTCAAGGTGGCCACGTGCACTTCGATGCACCAATCTTACTGGAGGCCGTGGGAGGACAGCCGGCGCGAGATTTGGGTGCGTCAGAAGCCGGAGGGGTGTTATTCTGCGGCAGATTTCGATTTCTTCAATGACGATTTGTGGGATTATGACTTTCAGCTTTTGTTCGCTCCGTGGTTGATCCGCCAAAAGAAGTGCCAGCGTGTCTGCTGTCTGGTCGGTATTCGTACGCAAGAAAGTTTCAACCGGTGGCGCTCGATACACAGCTCCAAAAACTACCAGCGTTTGTCGAACTATAAATGGACTCACCGCCTGACCAAACATGTCTACAATGCCTATCCTATTTATGACTGGAAGGTGGAGGATGTCTGGACTATCAACGGGAAAAAGCAATGGCCCTATAACAGTCTCTACGACCTGTATTATCAGGCCGGCATCCCTCTCGGTCGGCAGCGCGTGGCCAGTCCTTTCATCTCGCCGGCCCTTTCGATGTTATGGGTCTACCGGGCCATCGACCCCGATACGTGGGGAAAGATGATCGGTCGTGTCAACGGGGTGAACTTTGCCGGCATGTACGGACATACCATGGGCATGGGGTGGAAATCCATCCAGTGTCCGCCGGACTTTTCGTGGAAAGACTATATGTATTTCCTTTTGGGCACGCTGCCCGAGGCGATGCGTCAGAACTATTTAAATAAATTGAGGGTGAGTCAGCGTTTTTGGCGCGAGCGGGGCGGATGTCTGTCGGATGATACCATCCGCCGGCTTAGCGAGGCCGGTGTGGCTTTCAGCTTCGGAGAGAAGTCGGCCTATCGTACGGATAAGAAGACGGTGAAGATGGAATATATCGACGACATGGACATTCCGGAATTCAAGGAGCTGCCTACCTATAAACGCATGTGCATCTGCATCCTGAAGAATGACCATGCTTGCAAGTACATGGGTTTTGCACAGACCAAACAGGAGAAGGAACGGCGTGAGGAAGTGATGCAGAAATATAAATCGTTGGAATATGGAAAAAAGTAAAAGTCCGGTATATGATGTCATAGCCGTGCCCATCGAGAAAGTGGTGGCGAACGAGTATAATCCGAATGTGGTGGCTCCGCCCGAGATGAAACTGTTGGAACTCTCGATTTGGGAGGACGGTTATACAATGCCTTGCGTATGCTATTACCGCGAGGACGATGACCGTTATGAACTTGTGGACGGATACCATCGTTATCTGGTGATGAAAACGTCGGAGAGAATCTATCAGCGGGAGAACGGTTTGCTTCCGGTATCTATCATCCGTAAGGACTTGTCGGAACGCATGGCCTCTACGATCCGGCACAACCGGGCGCGCGGCACGCATTCTGTGGAACTGATGAGCCATATCGTGACCGAACTGACCAAATCCGGCATGTCCGACAGTTGGATCATGCGCAACATCGGTATGGACAAGGATGAATTGCTTCGGCTCAAACAGATTTCCGGTCTGGCCGCGCTCTTTGCCGACAGGACATTCAGTCTGTCGGAGGATTGGACCGAGGAGGAGCCGGAAGACTAACGGTGGCTTCGGCATCCGGATTCAATCCCGTTTCCCGCTACGGACGTAGCCGCAGTTCAAGAATATTTCTTCGGGTAACGCAGCAAGATGCTCAGCAAAGCACAAGTCCCTGCAATGAAAGGGTAATATAAGTGAGGTACGATGTCGATGGGATTGATGGCGGCCAGTCCGGCTCCCATCAGCAATTGTGCCCCGTAAGGGATCAGGCCTTGCGTGAAACAGGAGAACGTATCCAATATGCTGGCGCTTTTCCGCTTATCCACGCCGTATTGTCCGGCAATGTCTTTAACCAGAGGTCCCACGGTGATAATCGCCACGGTGTTATTGGCCGTACATAAATTGATGACGCTCACCAAAGCCGCAATGCTCAGTTCCGCTCCGCGTTTGGTCGAGATATGGCGGGTGAGCGTGCGCAGGATGTAGTCTATTCCTCCGTTGTGGCGGATGATTTCCATCAGTCCTCCCGCCATCATCGTAATAATGATGAGTTCTCCCAGGTCCGTGATGCCTTGTCCCATGGCGCCAAACCATCCGAACAGATCATAGGTCCCGGTATAGATGCCGACCATACCGCTCAATACGCTTCCTATCATTAAGACGACCCTCACGTGCATTCCGATAATGGCCGTGACCAGAACGACCAAATAAGGGACTACTTTCAGTCCATCCACATCAGGCAACTGTTGCGGGGCATGGATGTGTACGCCAATAAACATGTAGAGCAGGAAAGCCAATATCGCCGCCGGTATGACGATCATGGAATTGACTTTGAACTTGTCCCTTAACTGGCATCCTTGCGTGCGTGTGGCTGTAATGGTCGTGTCGGAAATGAAGGAAAGATTGTCGCCGAAGAATGCGCCGCCCACGACGATGGCCACCATCAGGGCCAGTTCTCCGCCTGTCTCGCGGGCTATGCCGGCCGCCAAGGGGGTGAGGGCCACCACTGTGCCCACAGACGTGCCTATGGCCATGGAAATGAAGCAGGCTGCCAGAAAGATGCCGCCCAAAAGCAGATTGTCCGGCAGAAGATGCAGGGATAAGTTCACCGTGGCGTCGATGGCTCCCGTGGCTTTGGCCGATGAGGCAAAAGCTCCGGCCAGAATGAAGATCCACACCATCAGCATCAGGTTGGAAGAGCCTGCCCCTTTGGAGTACACCTGTATGCGTTCTTCCAGAGGAATGCCCCGTGTGATGCCGACGGCGTAGACCGACGACACCATGAAAGCTACGGTAATGGGTACTTTATAGAAATCGTGTACGATTAAGCTGGTTACCAGATAGAGTACGACGAACACCAGCAGCGGGCTTACCGCCTTGATGCCTCCTTTGTTTCCTGTAAGGTTATTTTTCATCGGCCGAATAATAGATGTAGTTCTCAGCGGTCAGCAACTCGAGCGACATATAATTGTACTGCTGTACCTCTTTCTTCAGAACCACATGATTAAACAATGCTTTTATGCTGTCATATCCTTGTTTCCACGGATGCTGTGCGATGAGGAAGTCTATTCCGCCACGTTTGAAGCATTCGATATTCCGTTCCACCATATCGTAGCCGAACAAATGGAAATCTTTCAAGCCATGGTCCAGGAAATATTCACCTAATATATAGGCGCGCGAACAAAACGTGATACAGTTTCTGACGTCGGGATAACGGGTCAGAAACGCATGAATCTGTTTTTCGTGACTTTCTTCTTCATCTATTTGCAGAGCCAGTTCTATGACTTCGCAAGCAGGATAGTGCTCGCTCATGTAGTTTCTGAACCCCACTTCGCGGTTTTCTTGTTGCCGTGAGGCCACACGTCCTTTCGACATAAGCTTCATGATTAAAATCCGATGTGCCGAATTTCCTGCCTGCATCATGAAGATACGCCCGGAAAAGTATCCGCTTCTCAGGGAGTCCTGACCGAAGAAGGCCAAGGGAGAGATCTCCGGGATATTGGAATCCAAGAATACGAAAGGTATTTTTTTATCCTCGAGCCGTCGTCAGAAATTCTGTGTGACCCCGAAACTTTGAGGAACGATTAAAACGCCGTCAGGCTTTTTTT
>JAJPYK010000297.1:4765-5104 GCA_021205005.1 Paraprevotella sp.
CCACAATCATGGACAAATGGAAATCGTTCCGGTTGAGGATACATTGGCCGGCACCGTTCTCCACTTGCGTCCAATAAGCGTTGCGGTCGTGGTCGGGGAAGAGACTACAGAACGTTTATTTGCGGTTATAGGCCAACGCACTGGCATACATATTCGGTTGATAATTGATTTCTTTCAATACGGGCTCCACTTTGGCACGCGCTCTGCGCGATACGTTGGGGCGGTTGTGCAGCACACGGTCTACCGTTCCGACCGAGACTCCGTAACGCTCTGCTATATCTTTAATCCGGATTTTATCTGACGAGTGGACTTCCCACATACTATGTTCCTCCTTTAATG
>JAJPYK010000014.1 GCA_021205005.1 Paraprevotella sp.
AGGTCTACAGGCTTGGGGGCCTTTGATCAGACACACTCGGTGAAACACTACCATCGTATGTTTGATCTCCGTATTTTTTTCTGCGCCGAACGGCGGACGATTGTGCGCCGATTGATATATTTTTCTCCGCAGATCGGGAAATCAATAGGCGCAGAAAAAAAAGCTTTTCTTTAGATGTCGGATTCTTTTATTTCTCCGGATTCCTAATCTTCCGCCTGACGGACTACTTGAATTTCTCTAATTTCCGGGTCATGGATTGCCCGGCTTTTGGGGCGTCCGGGGTGTCGAGCACTTTTTGCGCTTCGGTCAGCAAGGCAGGGCGTTCTTCCAGTTGTTTCAGCGTCAGGGTCGGTACGGGGCGTGTGCGCAAGTCGTGTATGGCGACAGCCAATGCCGACCAGCTTTCCAATTGCTCTCGTTCGGCCCGTGTGACGGGCATGACCGAACCGTGACGCGGGGTAAAGTCGCCCTTGGTCTTTGTATTCTGTACGAACGTGAAGTGTTTCAGGTCGTTGCTTTTGCAGAACTGATAGAATCCTTGGGCGTAGCAGTCGTACATCAAGATGTATTCATCCGATCCGATGAGCGGGAATACGCTGGAACCTTCTACGGGATATTGCCCTTTTTTCTGCACATGTCGCCATTCGATTTCGTAGGGTCCTGTGAGATTACGGCTCGTGGCACGCATCACGCCTTGTCGGGTGCGGAATTTTTTGTTCATGACCGAACGCCCTTCGTCCTTGAAGAACAGCACGTAATTTCCGTCTTTCTCGTTATAGATGATGTCGCCGTCGATGGCAGCCGTACCGAAGTCGAAAAGCAGTTTGGGCTCCGTGATGTCCGTAAAGTCCTCGTTGGCATAGGAGTAGAACAACTTGAAATAAGGCTGTTTAAAGTTCGGGTCGTCCGTAGGATACTCCCAGTCGTGGCGGCCGATGGAGTAGAAGATCATGTATTTTCCCACCTTTTCGTCCCAGATGATTTGAGGTGCCCAAACGGCGTGCAGGTTCTGTCGGTCGAATCCCGGCAGGTCGGGAAAGCGGGTGGGGAAGTCGATGGCCGTGTGCTGCCAGTGGATGAGATCGTGGCTCTTCATCAGGACAAGTCCGTCGTTGCTCTGCCATCCGTCGTCCGAGCGCATGTCCGTCATGACCATGTAAAACGTATGTCCGTCGCGAGCCCGCATGAGATAAGGGTCGCGTATGCTTTTCTTCAGTGCGATGCTGTCCGATCCTACGATGGGTCGGCCCTGATTGAGCGAAGTGTAATTGAATCCGTCCCGGCTCAGGGCGTAACGGATTTGTTCGCCGTAGGGTGAGTTGTCGGAAAAGAAGGCGAAAAGGTAACTTTCATAGGAGTTGTCGGGACGGTTTTGGCTTTGTGTCGGGCATGCAGTCCCGACGCATGCGGCCCATATTCCGGCCGTGATCCATGTTCTGATCTTCATGATTAGGTTGGGTTTGAATGAGGATAAAATGATGATTGCAAATGAGATCGTTTGATGGGAAAAGTGAAGACGTTGCAACGCTTACAGCAAATGCCCGAACAGACGGTGGAACTCGTTCTCAAAATTGGGCGTAAAGAGATCGAGGCCCAGATGGCTGCGGATCTCCTCTATGCTCCAGAAGCGTCCGCCATCGGTTTCCGCACTCGGGCGGATTTCCCCGTCGAATGTGCAGCGATAGGAGAACACTAGTTCCCGTTCCCGGGCGGATTCGAATACGTAACAGTCGAGACGTTCGGGCGTAAAGTCCGTCAGCCCCAGTTCTTCGGCGGCCTCGCGACGAAGGGCCGTGTCCGCGCTTTCGCCCAGGTCGACATGACCGCCCACGGCCGTATCTCACTTGCCCGGTTGGATGTCTTTCCATTCCGGACGCTTTTGCAGGTAAAGGTCGCCACTGCTGTTGAACACATGCAGGTGCACCACGGGATGGAGCAATTTGCTGCCGTTGTGGCATTCTTTTCGCGTGGCGGCTCCGATGAGGCTGCCCTCCTCGTCCACGAGGGGAAACATTTCGTCTTCGTTGTCTTTTTCTGTGGCTATCATATCGGTGTGGGAAGGTTAGGGAATGAGCAGTGAGCTGTCTCCGTAACTGAGGATACGGAAGTCGTGTGCGAGTGCGTAATCGTAAATCGTACGCCAGTCGCCGTGTACGAAAGCCGAGACCAGCAGGAGCAGCGTGCTTTGCGGCTGATGGAAATTGGTCACCATCATCTGTACGATGTGGTATGTGTAGCCCGGCGCGATGATGATTTGCGTACTGGTGTGCAGGGCCGACAGCTCGTGGCGGTCCATATAGTCGCGTATGCAGTGCAGGGCTTGCAGAGTGGTGAGCGCTTCGGGGCGTCCGTTGTCCGGGCTGCCCGCCGGGCGTGTATGTGCGTCGTACTCATAAGGGGCCCATTGTTGCACGTGGAGTTCTTCTTCCGAGGCATCGGGACTGCGGTCGAGCGTGACACCTATGTAATACAGACTTTCGAGCGTGCGCACCGATGTCGTGCCCACAGCGATACATCGTCCGTCGTGAGCGATCAGTTTGTCTATCGTGCTGCGCGGGATGCTGATGTATTCCGTGTGCATTTCGTGTCCGGCTATCTCTTCGCTTTTCACGGGCTTGAACGTTCCGGCCCCTACGTGCAGCGTCACTTCCTCGCGGTCGATGCCGTGTGCGTCCAAGTCGGCCAGAACCCGTTCCGTGAAATGCAGTCCGGCCGTGGGGGCGGCTACGCTGCCTTTGATTTTGGAGTATACGGTCTGATACGTTGTCTTGTCGCTCTCCTGTGTCTCGCGGTTCAAATAGGGTGGGATGGGCAGCTCGCCCACCGCTTCCAGAATATCTGCCCACGTCACCTGGTCGTTGTCCCAATCGAAGTCCACGAGATGGCTCGTACCGCGGTTTTATCGTCTTGTGGCCCTGAGGGTAAGAGTCCGTCCGCCCACTTCCACCTGACGGGTCAGCGGGCCGCTTTTCCATTTTTTCAGGTTGCCCACGAGACAGAGCCAACTGCAATGTCCGGTTTGCTGGAACATCAGGACATAGTCATGGGGCATGATGGGCTCCAGACAGAAGACCTCGATCAGTGCTCCCGTCTCTTTGTGGAAATGCAGTCGCGCCTGAATCACTTTGGTGTTGTTGAACACCATCAAGGCCCCTTCGGGCAGATATTTAGGCAGCGAGGTGAACACGTCTTCACTCACTTTGCCCTGTCGATAGACCAATAGCTTGGAACTGTCGCGGCCGGGCAGTGGGAACTTGGCGATGCGTGAGTCCGGCAGTTCGTAATTGAAGTCTTTAATCCGAATATGTTTAGTTTGTTCCATTCGATAAAACCGTTTAATGGTGCAAAGGTAGGCATATTTGCCCAATGCCGCCCGCCTTTGCGGATAAAAAAGTATAAAGCGTTTTTTTAGATTTTGAACTCCTCGGGCGTTACCGTATATTTGCAAGGACTAAATGATAGAGCAATGAAAGTAGGAGATAAAGTGAGATTCCTGAGTGAAGTGGGCGGCGGGACGGTCACCGGCTTCAATGATAAAGATACGGTATTGGTGCGTGATGAAGACGGCTTCGACATCCCGATGCCCGTGCGTGAGTGTGTGGTGATCGACGCAGACGACTATAATATCGCGAAAGTGAACACCGGTGCGTATGAAAAATCCAAGTTGAACCGTCCCTCCGGCAGCAAAAAAGTGCGCCGAGATGAGGACGAGGTAGACGAACGCCCCGTGACGTTTGTACCCAAACCTCAGGAGCGTCGCGAGGGCGAACGCCTGAATGTATTCTTGGCCTACGTGCCGGTGAATCCGAAAGAGATGACCACGACGGCCTTTGAGGCTTATCTTGTGAACGATAGCAACTATTACCTCGACTTCCTCTATATGAGTGCCGAGGGGAACGGTTGGCATGTCCGTTTTCAGGGTACGGTGGAGCCGAATACCAAACTGTTTATGGAAGAGTTCGACCGTTCGGTGCTGAATGAGATGAGTCGCGTGTGCGTACAATGTATGGCCTACAAACGAGAAAAGACGTTTCTGCTGAAACCGGCCGTGCAAGTAGAAATGCGTATAGACGTCGTGAAGTTTTATAAGCTCCATTCGTTCCAGCCTTCTGACTTTTTCGAGGAAGATGCGTTGTTGTATGACGTGGTGAGAGACGATGTCCCGGCGCGTACGGTTTTCGTCGATGCAGGGCAATTGCAGGAGGCTTTGCTGAAAAAGGCTGGCGACGAGCAGCCGGCCCGACAGTCAGACCGACCTTCCAAGCTGCAGAAAAAAGGCATATTGGAAGTGGATCTGCATATCAATGAGCTGTTGGACGATACGACCGGGTTGGGACATAAGGAGATGTTGGATTGTCAACTGAAAGAGTTCCGTCGCGTGATGGATGAGAATCTGAAGAACAAGGGGAAGAAGATCGTCTTCATTCATGGGAAAGGAGAAGGGGTGTTGCGCAACGAACTGCTCAAAGAGTTGAAGCGGTCTTACAAGCAGTGTACTTATCAGGATGCCTCTTTCCGTGAATACGGTTTCGGGGCCACGATGGTGACGATTCACTAAAGTGAGAAGTTCCTAAAGTCTCTTAAAAAAGGAATATCGGTTTGCGTTTGTAAGTTGAGATTCGTAACTTTAGCATCGTTTTTGATATAGAACCCTTAAATAAATGATCAAAAGATGATGCGGATACTTTGGACTTTACTCATGGTGTGTGGATTTTACGGTGCGTCGGCCTCCGGTCGGTTAGCATTGCCCGAGGAGGTTACGGATACGGTCAAAGGACAAGCCATCGTGGAAAAGGCCAAAGAGTTTCTCGGCGTTCCTTATCGTTACGGGCAGATGAATCCCAAGTCCGGTTTCGATTGTTTCGGTTTTACTACTTATGTCTATAAGTCGCTGAACATCAGCCTTACGCATTCGTCCCGTTCGCAGTTCACCGAAGGCCTGAAAATAGAGGATCGCCACGACTTGCAACAAGGTGATCAGGTGTTCTTCACGGGTTCGCGCTCACGTCACACCGTCGGTCATGTGGGAATCGTGACGGAAGTGGATGAGGATACGGGAACATTCAAATTCATCCATGCCGCGCGCAACGGT
>JAJPYK010000245.1 GCA_021205005.1 Paraprevotella sp.
TTTGTGGTGGCCTTAGTCTTCTACCACGTTGATCTGACCGGGGTTTATGAGGCTCCGTGGTTCGGTCTGCCCAAGCTGGTACACCCGCAGTTCGCCTGGGAACCCATTCTTTATATGATACCGGTGGCCATCGCTCCGGTCATCGAACACGTGGGCGACCTCTATGTGGTGAGTACTGTGGCCAAGAAAGATTTTGTTTCCGACCCGGGCCTGCATCGGACATTGTTGGGCGATGGGTTAGCCTGTCTGGTCGCCGGTTTTCTGGGAGGCCCTCCCGTGACGACTTACAGTGAGGGGACGGGTGCCATGTCCATCACCAAGATTACCAAGCCCCAGGTCATCCGTATAGCTGCCGTCACGGCCATTGTTTTCTCCATGGTGGGAAAGGTGAGTGCGCTGCTGCGGGCCATTCCCGATGCGGTTTTGGGCGGTATCATGCTTCTTTTGTTCGGTACGATTGCCACGGCCGGAGTAAGTAATATGCTCCAGCATAAGGTAGATCTTTCCAATACACGCAACATTGTTATTTTTTCGCTGACGCTTACCATTGGTATTGGTGGCGCTACGTTGGTGTGGGGCGGTTTTTCTCTGTCCGGTATCGGGTTGGCTGCCGTGGAGGGCGTGTTGCTCAACCTGCTCTTGCCTAAAGACCGGAACGTCAGGACTTAAAACGTGGCGTTTCTATTTGGATTCTTCACCCGTCTTGTACTATCTTTGCACCCATGAAAATAGGAAATGTAGAGTTCGGACCTTATCCGGTCTTTTTGGCTCCGATGGAGGACGTGACCGATGTGGGATTCCGTCTTTTGTGTAAACGTTTCGGTGCGGCCATGGTCTATTCCGAGTTCGTGGCGGCCGATGCTTTGGTGCGTATGGTGAACCGCAGTCTGGAAAAATTGACGGTTTGCGAGGACGAGCGTCCCGTGGCCATACAGATCTACGGTAAAGAGCCGGGGCCGGTGGCGGATGCCGCCCGCATCGTGGTGGAGCGGGCCCACCCCGATGTGCTTGACCTGAATTTCGGTTGTCCGGTGAAAAGGGTGGCCGGAAAGGGAGCCGGTGCGGGTATGTTGCAAAACATTCCCAAGATGTTGGAGATTACGCGGGCGGTGGTCGATGCCGTCGATGTCCCCGTGACGGTGAAGACCCGTTTGGGGTGGGACGAGCAAAACAAGGTGATCGTAGACTTGGCCGAACGGCTTCAGGATTGCGGCATCCGGGCATTGACGATCCACGGACGTACCCGTGCCCAGATGTATACCGGCGAGGCGGACTGGACGCTGATCGGTGAGGTGAAGCGCAATCCCCGCATGACGATTCCCATTATCGGCAACGGCGACATCGATTCTCCCCAGCGAGCCAAGGAGTGTTTCGACCGTTACGGGGTGGATGCCGTGATGGTGGGACGTGCCACGTTCGGTCGTCCCTGGATTTTCAAGGAAATCATGGACGTCTTGCAGCCGGGGGGGGCATCGGCGGCGCATGAAGTCGTGAAGAGCGATTATCCCGTAATGAGTACGGACTGGAAAATAGACGTGCTTAAAGAGCAGGTGCTGACCAGCGTGCGCCGTATCGACGAATATCGCGGCATCTTGCACAGTCGTCGTCAATTGGCTGCCTCGCCCGTGTTCAAGGGGATTCCCAACTTTCGCGAAATACGCATCGCCATGTTGCGTGCCGAGACGGTGGACGAACTTTTCGCCGTTTTGGAACGTGCCCGCAAGGCGGTGAGGCTGGCGGCGGACGGACAGCGTGAGGCGCCGGAAACGATCTGCGCCGATTGAGAAAAAAATCTCAGGAGAATGATTTCTCAATCTGCGCCGAATGATTTTTCGTTTGCCGCAGATTGATTTTCCGACAGAGCGTGGGCGTTGCGACAGCCGGTCGTCGCCCGTGAATGGCCTTGTATCCGATACCGGATATGGCACGCCGGATTCAGATTATATTCATCTTTTACTGTAATGACAAAGACTGATCTAACCCGTTTCGATTTTGTAATCCTGGCCAAAGGATTTGCCATTCTGTGCGTTGTCCTCGGGCATTTCACTCCGGCTTATATGCCGCCGTTTTTTCATCAGTTGAAAGAGGCGGTTTATCTTTTTCACATGCCTCTGTTCATGTTGCTGGCCGGCTTTCTGTATCGGAACTCCTTGGAAAAGCGGCAAGGCGGCTTCATTTTCTCCGCATTCATAAAGAAGAAAGCCCTGCGTCTGTTGGTTCCCTACTTCTTTCTGTCTTTCTCCATCGCAGCCCTCAACGGCTTGTTGCAACGGTTCGTCGCCGTGAAGCAATCGGTGACGGCCTCTTATCTTCTGCGCTTATGCTATGAGGACGTGGGCGGCTCCGCCACTTTCTTATGGTTTCTTTATACGCTTTTCCTGCTGTTTCTTGTCGTGGGAGGCGTGCATACCTGTACGGACCGCTGGAGTCGTCTCTCGGGGGATGCGGTCAGCCGATGGGTTTTGTTTCCCTTGTCCGTCATCCTGCTGTCCCTACCTTTGCCGGATGTGCTGTATCTCAATGCGGTGGGGCGTTATATGTTCTATTTTATGGTGGGAGTCTTGCTGTTCCGTCCGTACCGTGATCGGGGTTCTTTTTCCGGCAGAGCGGCTCTTGTGTCTGCGATCGTTTGTGTCGTGACGTATGTCGGTCGCTTTTATCTGACGCCCGGAGCGGCATCCGTCCTGCTTTCCACCCTTTGCGGTTTGTCCGCATGCAATGGCATACTTTGGCTGTCTTGCCGTCTCAGCGTGAATGTCCGCAAGCATCGTGCCGTGAGGGCGTGCTTTCTCGCGGGGAAATACAGTTCTTATATCTACCTTCTTCACATGGCGGGCGTGTATATCGTGCGCCTTTCCTTTGAGAGGATCGGGCTGTTCTCTTCCGTTTTCTTACCTTCTTGCCCTGATCGCGGCCATTATCGTGGCCCGTGTCTTTCCGGTTATTGTGGCTAAATACGTTCTCAGGCGGAGCCGCATTCTTCTTTTCCTGTTGGGGGAAAAGGCTTAGGTGGGCTGGTTTTCAATTTCAGAAGGTATATTTTTCGATAGAGGGAGGGAATGATAATAAAAAGAACGGGGCAAACCTGCAGTCTGACCCCGTTCTTTCACGTTTTGTTTTCGCGTCTTATTTCTTCCGGAATTTTACGGAATGTTGAGCGTGTCTTGTGTCGTAATAGTTTAAAACATAGGTTCCCACCGGCAATGAACTGATGTCGATGGACGGCTCATTGCCGGTGATATCTCCTTTCAATGAGGAACGGACGGCATAGTCGTTCAAGGGGCGTATCTCATAGGACGTCAGCAGTTGTTTGGACAGATTGCGTTTCCGTGTATTCTTGATCTTGATCTCGTCACGGAATACTTGCACGTCGAAGCTTTCTTCGGCAGGTTCCAAGGGAGCTATTTCCACCGTTTCGCTCCGTGTGCCGCCATTCTTGTTATAGGCCACGATGGTGAATTCCGAATAGAACTCCTTGTCCACCGTAGCCACGAAATAGCCTTTCTTGAAGTCGTCTACTTCAAACTTGCTCGGTATGCGGTCGCCTTCGTCCAATTGTTCCACCACAATGCGCTCCGTGCCTTCCAGATTCTTGATGCCGATTTTGATATCGCGCATATATTCGTTCGTCAGTGCCCGTGTGGACGTGGCCGGTATGACGCCGGAAAACTTCATTTCCGTGCGCTGTGGCAGGTAATCCCATCGTAATATCTCACCTTCATGTAGCGATACGTTCCGCCGTACACATAGTCGGGATAGTTCTGGTTATAAACCACCCTGCCGCGTAAGAAGCCGTCAGCTGTACGGGCGTAATCGTCCATATCATAATGATATTTGAAATCGTTCATGCTTACATCCAGGGCAGAAGGAATCACGGGCAGATCGTATACTACATCCCATGTCCCGTCCTTTTTCAGTAAAGACACGGTCCACCCCTCCTTGTTGATCGCTGCGTCCGGACGGTAATTGTAGTCGTACGGCTTGCAATATGTTTTGATGTCGAAATCCGATGTATTGCTATACGTCTGCATATTATGCTTTGTTATTTTCTCCTCGGACGTGGCTGTCGTAAACAAAGAGGTCGTCTCTCCCGTGATTGTGCCTCCGTAGGGGATGACATTATCGGTACTTCCTTGTGTCACTCCACTCTCGTCGCTATGCGATCCTCCGGTGGCTATGGCAGGTTCCCAATTTAGTCCGTATCTGAATAAGTCCTTGTAGTTGTCTGTTATGTTTCGGATGACGGTGCCTCGTCCGAACTCATAAGTGAGCAATTGCGCAATATTCTTGTTCGGGTCGGGAATGAACGAATTCAAAGAGATTCCATTTTGGAAAGGGGATGGCGCATACAGGGACAATGTGCCATAGGTATCTATTTTTATGGGTAAAGAACCTTTTGTCGCATTGACATACGCCTGAGAAGCGTCTGATCCGATGGCATCGTATATGTAACTCTCATAAGGAGAGATATTTCCTGAATATATGATCTTCTTCGTCGTTACGTTGGCCGTAATATTCGATGCTATACCTAATCCCCGAGCTATGTCTCTTAGTGCTAATGTCACAAAATCATATTTATCTACTGGAGTTGAGTATAAAGAATATGAGAATTCATCCAATAAGTCTTTATTGTAAGTAATAGATATATCGGCCTTGTCAAAGAAGTCGTTTCCGTGGATAGAATCGACGAATTGGACATTCGTACCTCGGTTTTATTCCGCCAGTACAACCCCCTTTATTTGGCTGGATAGAGGCATTGGGGATTGAAAAAAATATAGGTTGTAAGTTACATTTGAAAGAAGTTTTTGTGTGCCTCCTCCTCCTCGAACAGTGCCGATTTTCGCTGTGATATTCAACGGCAATGCTTCCGGAAGTTGTTCTTCCCATATTTTGCAGGCATATTCGAAAGCCCCTTTCATTTCGTTTGTCCAGTCTCCCTCATACGTGACTCGGAATACGGTTCCGCCGTTGACTTTGCGGACGATCGGTAAATCCGTACACTTTTCGATGTACTGGTCCATGCCGTAGGAGGGTAGTGTTTCACCGAGTGTGTCTGATCAAAGGCCCCAAGCCTGTAGACCTCAG
>JAJPYK010000173.1 GCA_021205005.1 Paraprevotella sp.
CCATAGATGCACAAACACTTTCCGTCATCCGGGCTACCGTCAGCCAAATCACGGAGGAAAAAGGACACGTGAGCAAAGTGGAAAGAATCTAAAATTAACTCAAACATGAAAAATATAAAAAGGAAAAACAACATACTATGGAGAAGAAAGAAGTAAAATTCAGCTTAGTGTTCCGCGACATGTGGCAGAGTGCAGGCAAATATGTACCCCGTGTAGACCAACTGGTCAAAGTAGCTCCGGCCATCATCAGAATGGGATGTTTCGACCGAGTGGAAACCAACGGAGGCGGTTTTGAGCAAGTGAACCTGCTCTTCGGAGAGAATCCGAATAACGCCGTGCGCCAATGGACCCGCCCATTCCACGAAGTGGGCATACAGACCCACATGCTCGACCGCGCGCTCAACGGACTCCGCATGAGCCCCGTCCCGGCAGACGTGCGAAAACTGTTCTATAAAGTGAAGAAAGCCCAAGGGACGGACATTACCCGCACCTTTTGCGGACTGAACGACATCCGCAACATCGAACCCAGCATCCGGTATGCCAAGGAAGCAGGCATGATATCGCAATGCAGCCTCTGCATTACCCATTCTCCCATACATACCGTAGAATATTACGTCAACATGGCCAAAAAGCTCATCGACTTGGGATGCTATGAGATCTGCCTGAAGGATATGGCCGGCATCGGACGGCCCGAAACACTCGGCAAGATCTGCGCCGGCATCAAGGCTTACAGGCCCGACATCATCGTACAGTACCACTCTCATTCCGGACCGGGCGTGAACATGGCCTCCATTCTCGAGGTGTGCAAGAACGGGTGCGACTATGTGGATACGGCCGTCGCCCCTTTGGCATGGGGCACAGGGCACGCCGACATCCTCGCCGTACAGGCCATGCTGGAAGACGCCGGCTTCAAAGTGAAAAGCATCAATATGGCAGCCTACATGGAAGTGCGCTCACAGATACAGGAAATGCTGGACGACTTCCTCGGACTGTACTGCAACCCGCTCAACCGAATCAACAATTCGCTGCTCATCGCACCGGGATTGCCGGGCGGCATGATGGGTTCGCTCATGTCGGATCTGGAAACCAACCTGGAATCGCTCAACAAATGGAAAGTCAAACACGGGCAAAAAGAACTCAGCCAGGACGAACTGCTCATCAAATTGTTTGATGAAGTAGCCTACATTTGGCCGAAGGTGGGCTATCCCTGCCTCGTAACCCCGTTCAGCCAGTATGTGAAAAACCTGGCGTTGATGAACGTCATCCAGATGGAAAAAGGCAAGGCACGCTGGAGTATGATAGCCGACGACATCTGGGACATGATTTTAGGAAAAGCCGGACAACTGCCGGGACCGGTGGCGCCGGAGCTGAAAAAGCGGGCCGAAGAGCAGGGACGGAAATTTTCCACCACAGATCCGCAGGCCAATTACCCCGACGAGCTGGACAAATATCGCCGATTGATGGCCGAGGAAGGCTGGGAAACGGGACAAGACGACGAGGAATTGTTCGAATATGCCATGCACCCCTCTCAGTATGAAGCATACAAGAGCGGAAAGGCAAAACAGGATTTTCTGGCCGATCTGCAGAAACGGCGTGCCGCTGCCGCCGCACCGGCAGGATCTGCGGCCCCGTCGCAACACTCTACCCTCACGATAACGGTCGAAGGCAAGGCGTACAAAGTAGACATCGCCTACGGCGAAAAGCCTGCGACCTCCGCGGCTGCCACACCAGCAAAACCGGCAGACCCGACAGGAGAAGGCGAAGACATCCTCGCCCCTCTGGTAGGAAAGTTCTTCCCGGTGAAGAATACCGATGAATCGCCTAAACAGCCGGGCGACCCTGTCAAGGCCGGCGACATTTTGGGATACATCGAGGCCATGAAGACCTATAACGCCATACGCGCCGAATTCGACGGTACGGTGACAGCCATCCTGGTTCACTCGGGCGATACGGTGGAAGAAGACGACGTAATCATGAAAATAGCCAAATAAGTTATGGAACAGTTCATTGATATTTTAGACAAGCTCTATCAGATGACGGCGTTCAGCAATATCATTGCCGATCCCGCATTCCTGATCATGTATGCGCTGGCTTTCGTACTGCTCTATCTCGGCATCGTCAAGAAGTATGAACCGTTGTTGCTCGTCCCCATCGCATTCGGCGTGTTGCTGGCCAA
Organism: Paraprevotella sp.; assembly: GCA_021205005.1. Taxonomy (GTDB): domain Bacteria; phylum Bacteroidota; class Bacteroidia; order Bacteroidales; family Bacteroidaceae; genus Paraprevotella. The sequence goes on from JAJPYK010000173.1 coordinate 2,177, forward strand.
CTTTCCCGGAGGAGAGATGGGCGTGATCCAAGCCGATTCCAACGGGTTCGTCACGCTGGCCAACGGCACCAAAGCCGACATCTGGCAAATGCCTTTGCATGAGATCGCTCATGAATTCGGCCTGATGAACTTCCTTTATTATATGCTCATCAAAACCGGCTTTCTTCCGCCGGTCATCTTCATGGGAGTGGGCGCGCTGACCGATTTCGGTCCGATGTTGCGAAACCTGCGCCTGTCCATCTTCGGAGCGGCGGCACAATCCGGAATCTTTGCCGTACTGCTGGTAGCCATCCTGATGGGCTTCACGCCGAAAGAGGCTGCCTCTTTGGGCATCATCGGAGGTGCCGACGGCCCGACAGCCATCTTCACGACCATCAAACTGGCTCCCCATCTGCTGGGCCCCATTGCCATTGCGGCTTACTCTTATATGGCCTTGGTACCGGTCATCATCCCGCTTGTGGTTAGACTGACGTGTACGAAGAAGGATTTGATGATCAACATGAAGGAGCAAGAGAAGTTGCATCCGTCACATACGGACTTCAAGAACCTGCGCACGTTGAAAATCATTTTCCCGATCGCAGTCACAACCATCGTAGCCCTGTTCGTTCCGACGGCCGTACCTTTGGTGGGCATGCTCATGTTCGGCAATCTGCTGAAAGAGATCGGCAGCGACACGTCTCGCCTGTTCGACGCCGCATCCAACTCCATCATGAATGCCGCCACCATCTTCCTCGGACTTTGCGTGGGAGGTACAATGACCGTAGACGCCTTTCTCAACCTGCAAACGATCGGCATCGTCATCGGAGGCTTTTTGGCTTTCGCCATTTCCATTGCCTCGGGTATCTTTATGGTGAAGATATTCAATCTGTTTACCAAGAAGAAAATCAACCCGTTGGTCGGTGCCACCGGATTGAGCGCCGTACCGATGGCCAGCCGCGTATGCAATGAAATCGCCACAAAGTATGACGTAAAAAACCATGTGCTCAACTATTGCATGGCTTCCAACATATCGGGAGTTATCGGTTCCGCCGTGGCAGCCGGCGTACTGATCTCATTCCTGGGATAAGCAATCTGTAATAAAAAAGAGGGTGTGTCATAATTCAAATTTTGAGATTGACAACTTATAATCTGTAAGTATCCTCCGTTGAACTAAGCAAAAACAACCTTATAAAGCTCTCCACGAAGCTCTATATGGTTGTTTTTATTGAATGAAGTTTCTGATTATTACTTTTTCAAAGTGCTTTTTGAATTATGACACACCCTCTTTTTGTATTTCCTCACGCTCCGTGGCCGTTTCTTCTAACTTTCTGTATAAAAGAGGTTTAAGCACTCATCGATTCCTCCCGTTTTTTTCTGCGCCGAACGGCCCGTCGATCTGCGGAGAAAAATTTTCCGATCTGCGGAGAACGGAGCGCGTATGTGCGCCGCTCGTTCAGTCCTGATAATACACCCTCTTGACCCGCGAGCTCACGCCTGTCAATATTTCATAAGGTATCGTACCCACGGCATCGCTCAATACGGTCACCGGCAGGTCATCTCCGAAGATGATCGCCGTATCTCCTTCCTTACAATCAATGTCGGTCACGTCGATCATGCACACATCCATGCAGATATTCCCCACATAAGGCGCATGCCGGCCGTTGACCAGACAATAGGCATTTCCGCATCCCAACTTGCGGTCCAATCCGTCGGCATAACCGATGGGCAGAGCGGCGATGCGGCTGTCCCTCGTCAGATGTCCTTTACGGCTGTATCCCACAGTATCTTCCTTGGGCACGTCGTGAATCTGAAGTATCGTGGTCTTGAGCGTACTGATGTTATGCAACATCCGGTTGTTGCGCGGATTGATGCCATACAATCCCAATCCCAGACGGACCATTTCCAAATGACGCCCGGGAAAATGCTCGATACCTGCACTGTTACAGATATGCCGTAATATTTTATGAGAATATGCCTGCTGAAGCAGTCCGCTCCCGTAGAGGAAAAGTTCGTATTGACGGGCGGAAAAATCATCGAAATCATCGCAGTCGCTCCCCACGAAATGAGAGAACACGGAACGGGGTATCAAAGCGGTCTGCTGTTTCAGCCGTTCCACAAGAGCCGGCATGTCCTTTTGCGGATCAAATCCGAGACGGTGCATGCCCGTATCCAATTTCACGTGAATGGGGAAATGCGTGACTCCTTCTTTTTCAGCCTCGCGCACCAAAGCGTCCAACAGGCGGAAACTATACACCTCGGGCTCCAAATCATATTCAAACAAGGTGGGGAAACTGCTCATCTCCGGGTTCATCACCATGATATTGGCCGTGATGCCGGCCTTGCGCAGGTCTACTCCTTCATCGGCCACGGCCACGGCCAGATAGTCCACCCGATGGTCTTGCAGGGTCTTGGCAATCTCCACCGCCCCGGCCCCGTAGGCCGAAGCTTTCACCATGCACACCATCTTGGTGTCGGGTTTCATGAAACTACGGTAATAGTTCAGATTGTCCACCACAGCATTAAGGTTGACCTCCAAGGTCGTTTCGTGCACTTTCAGGGTCAACTGCTCCGTCAGCAGATCGAAGCGGAACGAACGGGCACCCTTAATCAGGATGACCTCATCGTGCAGACCTTCAAACAGGGAACTGGCCATCAGCTTTTCCGTGGAATCGAATAAGTAAGCTTCCATACCGAACTCCCGGCGTGCCGCTTTCAGGCAGGGCCCTACACCGATGAATTTCTCCACTCCCCGGGTAGCTACCAGTTGGGCCACCCGCTTGTAAAATGCAGCCGATTCCTCACCGGCCTGCTTGATTTCGCTCAAAATCTGCGTGCGCTTACGCCCCACGCCATCGGGACGACGTTTCATGAAGTCGAGGGCGATATCCAAAGAATTGAAATCGGAATTATAAC
>JAJPYK010000244.1 GCA_021205005.1 Paraprevotella sp.
TGGGTTTAAACTGAATCTATTGAGGTTCGTATGGTTGCTGTTTATATGCGTGTCCTGTTCGCAGGAGAGCGACGAGGCTTTGGAAGAAGCATTGAATCTGGCCGGGGAAAACCGTTCGGAATTGGAAAAAGTGTTGAAACACTATCACGGGGATACATTGAAATTGGAAGCGGCCAAGTTCCTTATACGGAATATGCCCGGCCATTATTCTTTTGCCGACACCACGGATGTCAAACCCTATTATGACGAGGTGGACTCCGTACTTACGGCCATGAAGGGAGGTAATGTCTGGACCATAAGGGACTCGCTTGTCAAGATCGACAACAAGTATGCCGACCTTTCCCCGGACTGGGTTGAGGATGTGAGAATCATAAAGGCGGATTTCCTGATACGGAATATTGATTCGGCATTTGTGCAATGGAGAAAGGGGGCATGGGCACGACATCTGGATTTCGGGCAGTTTTGTGAATATCTTCTTCCTTATAAGGCCGAAGAATTGCAAGCGTTTGACGCTTGGCGCACTTATCTCCGTGAATTCCATCCAGACCATCTTGACGAATTACGGTATTGCGACCAACTGAAAAACTCTTCATTGCAGTCGGCCATTACGTTGAATGACAATTTATGGTATTACATGCGCCCGGAGATTACCGAAGCCTCCCAGATCCGTCCCATATACAGATTGTCCACTCGTTTGCGGATGCCGTTTGGCATTTGTGCGGATTTCACCCATATGGCCATTTCCGTATTCCGAAGTCAGGGGATACCTGTGGTCTTGGACTTTACTCCCCAATGGGCGTTTCGCAGTTTGGGACATACTTGGAACGTGGTGTTGGCAAACAACGGCAAGAACATCCCTTTCAGTGGAGCGACCTCCAATCCGGGTCAACCCCACAAGCCGGATGAAAGGATGGCTAAGGTGTTCCGGATCACGTATGCTGTCAATCCCGATTTAAAAAGACTTTCAGAAACCGAAGCGTTTGTCCCGCGTGTTTTTCGCTACCCGTTTTTCAAGGATGTGACAGAAGAGTATATGGATTGCGGGGATGTGGAAATGGAGGTCGGAGATTCTTTGGACGGAAAATATGCTTATCTGACTGTTTTTGATAATACCGAATGGAATCCGGTGGACTTTGCTTTCATCAAAGGGGGGAAAGCGGTATTCAGGAAAGTGGGCATGAACACGGTCTATTTGCCCGTGTGTTATGGGGCCGACGGGCGAATGAGGGCCATAGCCCATCCTTTCTTATATACGTATGACAAAGAAGTCCGCCCTTTCATCCCGGACACTTCGCACCGTGTGACGCTTAAACTTCTTCGCAAATATCCGGTGCTTCGGCATGTCCAAGAGATTGTCATGCGTTTGGACAGCGGGGAGTTCCATGCGTCCAACGATGTCCGTTTTAGGAAGTATAGGATGCTGTACAGGGTGACGGATTGTTCCGTGACAGGCCGCGAGTTTCTTTTGCCTGATACTTTGGGAGCTTTCCGTTACTGGAGGTACTACCAGCCGAAACACGGTTCTTATTGCAATATGGCAGACATACGTTTTTACGAACGGGGCACAGGCAAGCAGTGTGTGGGACAAATCATAGGTACGGACGGATGTTGGGAAGGGAATCCCGGTTATACCAAGGATAAGGTCTTCGACGGAGATTTGCTGACTTTCTTCGATGCGCCTGTTCCTTCCGGAGCATGGACGGGTATGGATTTCGGGAAACCGGTGAATATAGGGCGGATCGTTTTTACAGGGCAAGGGGATGGCAACAGCATAGACATCGGCGACTGGTATGAGTTGTTGTATTGGACGGACGGGCGGTGGCATTCTGCCGGTAAGCGCAAGGCTGAAACTGTTCATTTGCTGTATGAGAATATGCCGTGCGGGGCCTTATATTGGTTGCGGGATTTGTCGAAAGGAAAAGAAGAACGGATTTTTTCTTTTGAGGATGGAGAACAAGTTTGGTGGTGACTCTTATTTACTCTTTTGAGATTTGTCCATGATGTTTTCGATTGCAAACCGATAAGGGTTACCTTGTAATTGGTGGAAACGGTTTTTCAATCTGGGCCAACTGATTTTTCAATCTGCGCCGAATGATTTTTCAATCTGCGCCAAATGATTTTTCAATTTCTTGAGAACAGAAATACTGTGCCGTCACTATGGTGTCTCGTATCCGGGCGAGAAAGTACGGCTGCTTTTGTTGCCCGAGATATTCGCACGGTTACGGCGGTTGGAATCCGGAACGATAGCAGGCGTGATATATTGTCGGAACCGGTTTGCGTTCTCGTGGCTGCGGGGAGGACAGAAGGTGTACACGCATTACGGAAACCGATACAGGGTGGTGGAAAGGTGATGGCGGGTATATGAATAGCGTGAATGTTTTTATGCGAGAACTTCCTGCAATGTCGTGCTGGTCAGAGGGGAAAATATAACTGCCTATGAATCAAAAACGTGGAATGTGAATGATGCAATGATGTGTAGAACTATAATAAGTCTCAGAACTCTATTCTGTTTTTTAGTGTTTGCAATGCCGTTCGTGGAGTTTGTCATTCCGGGTGGTGATCTATATCTTGCCTGTGTTATGGGAGCTGTGGCATTTGTGGGCGTTGGATTAGAAGTGAAGGGCAGGCAAAGTACTTTTGTCGTCACTCATGTTGATGTCCTCTTCTTTGTCTGTTGGGGATATGCGTTGGTCCGGATGCCGCTGCCGGTGGATATGGCATTGTGCATAAAATTCGTTGCCGTAGCCGGCATCTGGTGCTACTGCCGTCTCACGGTTACATCGGATTTTCAGAATACGGTTCTCCGGTGGATGATAATGGCCGGTTTGGGGCAGGCTGTTATCGGACTGCTGCAAAACTTTGGGGTGTTGAAAAGCTTCCATTCAGAGTTTGCTCTGACCGGGACGTTTGGAAATCCAGGCCCTTTTGGCGGTTATTTGTCAGTGGTGTTAGCTTTATTATTCTCTTATGTGTTGCAGGAAAAGTTGTCTTTCGTAACACGTGGGTGCTTATTCGTGTGTGCTGTGGTCGTTTCTTTAGCGTGGGTGCTATCCGACTCTCTGGCTGCCTGGTGTGCGGCTTTTGCTGCCGTCTTTTTGCTTTTGTATTTGAAATATCTTTCTGGAAAGCGCCTCATGAGGTTCGGAGTCTTCTTGCTGTTTGCAATAGGATTTCCGGCAGTAGCTATATTTTTGTATAGCTATCGTACTGATTCTGCTGACGCGAGAATGTTGATATGGAAGGTTTGCGGGGAAATCGTCTCCCAATCTCCTTTTATGGGAGTCGGTACGGGAAGATTGGCGGCATATTATATGCCGGCGCAGGCCAGTTTCCTTACGACTGCCGCTGAAACTATACGGTGTCATGCCGGTGATAACCCATTCGCTTATAATGAGACATTGACCGTTCTATGTGAGCAAGGAATTGTCGGTTTATTCTGTATTACATTGTTTTGGGTGTTTGTCATACGTGGCCTAAAATTTTCCTATCAATCGGACAACAAGTCTGTTTTCTTGTTCCCCGTAGTGTCTTTATTGGTCTTTTCCAAGTTCTCTTATCCTTTGAATATGTGGAGTTTTGTGTGTTTGTTGACGCTTATGCCTGCTATCGGTTTAGGACGAGGAAGATCGGTGCGAATGATAAGCCGGTTGAATATTTATCATCAGCGGTTACTTGCCGTCATCGTCTCATGGGTGTGCTGTGCAGGGTTAGTCTTAGGATTTGTCTTGCGATGGCGGTCGCAAGTATGGATGAATGACTATGGTGTGTTTGCGACATCTTCTGAACGTCCCGGTCGAGTTGTAGATTGGTTCGTACGTCACGACCCGTTCCTTTTGGCATGCGGTGCGGATGCCGCTTTTTTGCGTACGGATTATGAATTGGCACTAACGTATATGGATGGTTTGAGTCATTATGTACGGGCGGCGCAGTGGAATATCAGGCAAGGAGAGTGTTATGAGGAAGTAGGGGATACCTTGAAAGCTTTGGAATGTTATGAGATGGCATCGCAGATGATGCAGGGGCTAATGTCTCCGGTTTTTGCGGAATTTAATTTGTATCGCAAGGGAAATCAAAAGGACAAAGCATTGCTTTTAGCTCGGAGGCTTATAACCTTCAGGCCTAAAATTGAGAACCATAGGACAAGGCTGATGAGAAAGGAAGCCTGGGCTTACATTCGTAATACGGTAAGGTAGCGACTGGACGTGTTTTAATGGAATGAGGTCGTGCCAGGATTCTGACACAACCTCATTTCAGGTGATTGCCTTTATCTTTCAGGATTGGTTTTGTTCCCGTGTTTGTCTTGCTTGCTCTTCTGCAATTACCGCAAGATGACCAATGCCGTGCGTGCGCCATGGGCTCCCATGACCAAGGCCTGTTCGATGTCGGCCGTCTTGGACGGACCAGAGATGAACGTACCGAAAGGATAGGATTGCCCGGCCAACCGCCGATAGGCTTCGTGCATGTTGTTGACCAGCGAGTGGCGGTCGATGACGATGGCCAATGCGTCGGCGATAAAATAGAGGGCCTTGAGCTTGATATTCTGAGGAATCCATACTGCTCCGTTCTCCACTACGCCAAAGTCTCCCTCGACCACCGCTACGTCCGTACCGTCCAGTTCCTGTGCCGTTTCCAGTTCGTCGGGGCGTATTGTGGCACATGTCAGCTCCTTTAGGGAGGAAGCTATGCTGCGTGCTTCGGGGAAATACTTGCGGATGACTTCGTCAAGGGTTTCTCCGGGTTGCAGCACTACGGCCTCGCCGCCTACGAAACGGCAGATCTCGCAAAAGCTACTGATTTTGTCGGGATAGGTCAAGGCTTTGATTTCCCACGTGGGATAGTCGTGCGACACTTTTGTGTTCTGGCGTATGGCTGCCAGTATTTCGTCTCTGCGGCTCATTTCTTGTTCTCCGTTCCTTGTACTTTGTTTTTCTTCCACATTTCGTTGAATGATTCGCTGGCAAACTTGGGCAGATTACGCCCTTTCCCCCATTCGTTCAAACCATTGTATTTGAGCGCGTTCGGAATCTTATTGACCAGGGGGGGGGCCGCCCACAG
>JAJPYK010000019.1:0-2356 GCA_021205005.1 Paraprevotella sp.
TGCCGGGGGCATATTTCCCGAGGTATCCGCCGATGTGCGTCATCAACACATCCGTTTCCTCGCACGACCAACGCAGTTTCTCTCCGAACATCCGGCGCAGGTCTCCTCCGTCGCAATTGCCGTAGACGGCCCGCAGAGGGCGGAATGCCGACAGTTTCTCTGCCACTTCCACGGAGCCGATGTCGCCCGCGTGCCATATTTCATCGCATTCCTCGAAGTATTCCAGATACTTGGGGTCCCAATAGGCATGAGTGTCCGAGAGTAACCCGATTCGTTTCACAATTGCAGCTTTTTGGCGATGAAATCTTCAATGACATCTATGGTACTTTCTACGCCCAGTGCGGAGGAATTGATGCAAAGATCGTACGACTCGGCATATCCCCACGTTTTTGCGCTATAATAATTGTAGTACTTAGCCCTTTTCTCGTCTCCTTCGATACATCTTTTTTCCGCCTCTTTCTCCGTAATATCCAGCAGTTTGCTCAATCTTTTGACGCGGTCGTCCATGTCGGCCGTGATGAAGACGTTCACGCAGTCTGGGTAATCGCGCAGGATGTAGTCGGCGCATCGGCCCACGAACAGGCACGATTCCTGATGGGCGGCCTTGCGTATGGCATCGCTTTGGAATTTGAAGAGTGATTCGTCGCTCAGTTGGTCCGTATAGGGATCATCATTGCCGAAGATGGGAGCGAACGGGCTGAGTAGGAGTTTGAAGAAACCTTTGTGCTCGTCGTTGCGTTCAAAGAACTTTTTGTTGAATCCGCTTTCTTGGGCGGCCAGGTCAAGGAGTTCCTTATCATAGAACCTGATGTTGAAGTCTTGTGCTATGCGATTGCCGATAATGCGTCCGCCGCTGCCTAATTGCCGGCCTACGTTGATGATGATATGCTTTTTCATAATAGTATTATTTTGTTAACATTTTGATTTTACGGTATTTCGATATTAACATCAGGCCGGATACGGTACAAGCTATGATGTCGGCAATCGGCATGGAAATCCATACGCCTTTCACTCCCAGAAATCTGGGCAATATAATAAGGAGGGGGATAAGGAAGATTAACTGACGTGTCAGTGAAAGGAATATGCTGATATAAGCTTTGCCGATGCTTTGAAAGAAATTGGTGGTGACCATATACATGCCGATGAGAGGATAGAAGATGAACACGGTGCGCATGCCTCTCACGGATATGTTGATCAGTTCGGAGTCTGTGGTAAAGGCCCGTACACAAAGTTCGGGATATAATTCGCCGATGAGGAAGCCGATGGTGGTGGCGATCGTTCCCCACAGCAGGGTGTAGCGCAGAACCTTGAGCACGCGGGCATAATTCTGCGCTCCATAGTTGTATCCTGCAATGGGCTGCATGCCCTGGTTCAGGCCTATTACGACCATGACGAAGATGAAAAGCATGCGGGTTACGATGCCATAGGCGCCGATGGCCAGGTCGCTTCCGTAGTGGCCGAGGCCGCGGTTGATGAGAATGACGAAGAAGCAGGCGCAACTGTTCATCAGAAACGGTGAGAGTCCGATGGACAACGTGTCCTTTATTATTTTTTTCTTGAGGGCGTATATGCCCTTTTTAAAGTGAATGAGTTCCTTGGAGTCGCGGAATACGTTGATCTGCCAGATCAGGGAAATCACCTGGGCGATTACGGTTGCCGTGGCCGATCCGCGGATACCCATGTGCAATCCGTAGATGAAGAGGGGGTTGAGAATTGTGTTGAAAATGACGGCCAATATGGTGGCGTTCATCGATAACGGCGGATGTCCGGTGGAGCGAAGTATGGCGTTGAATGTTAAATAAAATCGCGTCACTAAGTTGCCTGAAAGAATGACGGTCATATATTCCCTTGCATAGGGCAGGGTGGCCGGGCTGGCCCCGAAGAAGTAGAGTATGGGGTTGAGGTAAGTCTGTGTGAGGATGCTGAACAGAGAACCCAAGATGAGCGTAAGGATTATGGCATTGCCGAAAATATGTTGGGCCGCTTTATAGTCCTGTTGCCCCAATCGGACGGAGATGAGTGTGGATGAACCTACGCCTATCATGGCACCGAATGCGGCGGAAAGATTCATGAACGGGAACGTCAGGGCAAGTCCGGAGATGGCCCGCGAGCCTACTCCATGTCCGATGAAAATACTGTCTACCATATTATAAAGCGAAGAGGCCGTCATGGCTATAATCGCAGGGAACGCATATTGTTTGAGTAGTTTGCTGATGGGCAGAACGCCTAAATCTAACGGTGAAGTTTGAGTCGACATATTAAACTAATTTACTACTGACAAAGTTACGAAAAAGGGCGTAATAGTCATTATATTCGCTCTAGTAATTTTTCTCATCCAAAAAGACTTGCTGCAAAA
>JAJPYK010000019.1:2366-5012 GCA_021205005.1 Paraprevotella sp.
TTGTTGCACTGTGACAGATTTAACTTTCCTTAGCAGGAGGAAAGAGGGAGATGGCATTTTTTAATAAAAAGATATCATGAGTGATCAGTTAGAAAAAATTAAAGAGTTAGTAGAGCTTCGTGCCAAAGCGCGCATGGGGGGAGGAGAAAAAGCCTTTGAAAAACAACATGCAAGAGGCAAATACACCGCCCGTGAACGTATAGACTTGTTGTTGGACGAAGGTAGTTTTGAAGAAATGGACATGTTCAAGCTGCATCGTTGCACCAACTTCGGCATGGAGAAGAAGCAATTCTTGGGCGATGGAGTAGTTTGCGGAAGCGGCACGATCGATAGCCGGTTGGTTTATGTGTTTGCACAGGATTTTACGGTAAACGGAGGTTCTTTGTCGGAAACGATGGCCGAGAAAATCTGCAAAGTGATGGATCAGGCCATGAAAATGGGAGCTCCCTGCATCGGTATCAACGATTCGGGCGGGGCGCGTATCCAAGAAGGTATCAATGCCTTGGGCGGCTATGCTAACATCTTCCAACGCAATATTGAAGCTTCGGGGGTAATCCCTCAGATTTCGGGCATCTTCGGGCCTTGTGCCGGCGGCGCGGTCTACTCTCCGGCTTTGACTGATTTCATTTTGATGATGGAGAATACCTCTTATATGTTCCTCACAGGACCGAAAGTGGTGAAGACGGTGACGGGCGAAGACGTGTCGCAGGAGAACCTGGGAGGCGCAAGCGTGCATGCCACAAAGTCCGGCGTAACTCATTTTACGGCCCAGACCGAGGAGGAAGCCATGCAGATGATCCGTACGCTCATCAGCTATATTCCGCAGAATAATATGGAAGAGGCACCCAGAGTGGAGTGCACGGATCCCATCAATCGCTTGGAAGACTTCCTGAACGAGATCATTCCCGACAATCCGAACAAGGCTTATGATATGTACGAGGTTATCGGAGCCATTGTGGATAATGGGGAGTTCTTTGAAGTACAGCCCGATTATGCCAAGAACATCATTGTAGGCTTTGCCCGTTTCAACGGCCAAAGTGTGGGCGTTGTGGCCAACCAGCCGAAATGTTATGCCGGGGTGCTCGACTGTAATGCCAGTTGTAAGGGAGCCCGGTTCGTGCGTTTCTGCGATGCTTTCAACATTCCTTTAGTGACGCTGGTAGATGTGCCGGGATTCCTTCCGGGCACGGGGCAGGAGTACAACGCTGTCATTCTCCACGGGGCCAAGCTGCTTTACGCTTATGGCGAAGCCACCGTACCCAAGGTAACGGTAACCTTGCGTAAAAGTTATGGCGGTTCCCATATCGTGATGAGCTGCAAACAATTGCGCGGTGATATCAACTACGCCTGGCCGTCGGCAGAGATCGCGGTTATGGGTGCGTCGGGAGCCGTGGCCGTACTCTATGCAAAAGACGCAAAGGAAGCTTCGGATCCGGCGGCATTCCTGGCCGAGAAAGAAGCGGAATATAATAAACTCTTCACCAATCCTTACCAAGCGGCGAAGTATGGTTACATCGACGATGTGATCGAACCGCGCAATACGCGTTTCCGTGTGATTCGCGCTCTGGCCCAATTGCAAACCAAGAAGCTTTTGAATCCGGTGAAAAAGCACGGGAATATTCCATTATAATCCGATAAACAGAGCATTATGATGTTACATAAAAGATTTTTAGGAATTCTTGTCGGTCTGACAGCCGTGGCCTCTGCTTTTGCACAAGGAGCGTTCAGCTTTAAAATCAGCGAAGTCGTGGTCCGCAATACAGACGGCCTTATCGATGAATACGGAGAGCGGTCCGGATGGATTGAGATCGCCAATACTTCGTGGGGTACGAATAATATTCGTAACTGTTACCTGACGACGAATCGAGAGGCACTGGACAAAGGACTTTCTGTTCCGGAACGTGTGAAGCTGATGTCTTTGATTCCCAAAGGAGACGAACGGACGAATCTGGGTGCACAACTGCGTATTGTGTTCTTTGCCGACGGACAGACGAACCTGGGTACGCTGCATACCAATTTCACGTTGAAGGCAGACCAACCTAATTTTATTGCTTTGTTCGACGGAAACGGCAAGACGTTGCTCGATTCTATCACAGTTCCTCCTCTGGGCGAAAACCAATCGTATGCCCGAGTGCATGATATAGAAAGCGATACTTATATCTGGCTTGTGCTGAATAAGAACGAAGTTTCTCCGGGGGCTCCGAATGTAGGTCAGGGCAAGGTGGAGGATAAAGTAGCGGAATTTAAGGAGAAAGATCCCCACGGCATCGCCATGTCTATCATCGCTATGAGTATCGTCTTCGGTTGTTTGTTGGCTTTATATATATTCTTCCGTGTATTCGGGCGCCTTGTGACGCTTCTTTCCAAGATGGCACGCGTGAGAGCGAGCCGTACTCTCCATGATCTGGCCGACCTTGTAACTGTCATGGCGAAGCAGGGATTGGAAACCAAGGGCGTGGACATGAAAGTGTATATGGCCCTTATCGCCATGGCCCTTCACGAATATGAGGAGGACGTTCACGATGTGGAAAGCAATGTCCTGACTTATCATACGGAGGAACATTCCGAATGGAATGCGAAAGGTTATACGATGCGGGAATGGCCGGAATAAGAGAATGGATTTAAGTCGAACAAGAAATAGAAATC
>JAJPYK010000064.1 GCA_021205005.1 Paraprevotella sp.
TATCCAAACTCCTTCGGCATGGTCGATTTCCACCACGATACGGTCATCGGGACTTATTGTGATGTCAACCAAAAAGTAATCCTTACCTTCCAGCCATTCGTCTACCAACTTTTTTACAATGCTTCTTTCTATCATGCGAATACACTTATATTAAATACAAAATGAGGGACTTTGTCAAGCCCCTCACTTCATCATACGTCTGCAAAGATAGGAAAAAACAATAGATCAGCCAAACGAACCTTTGTTTTTTATTTCAGACTGTTTTACTGTTCATCCATTTCCAATTGTCCGTTATGTTCCCGCAACACGATCCGTCCGCCCTTTGAGGGGAGCTGAAACGAACTGACCTCTCCGGAACCGGGACGCATCACCATCAGTAAATTTTCCTTTTCAGGCATGGCCACAGAGACCATCTGCGTATCGGACACCACGCTGCCGCTAAACACCACGCTGTCGTTGATCTGTAACTGCACACTATCGCCCCGAAGACCCTCGGACAGCAGAATATCGTATTTCGTCGCAGGTACGGACGAGGAATGGGGCACCCCGTTCGGGAAACACCACATCCAGAAATCCACCACTACCGCCAACACGACCACAGCCATCAACATGATGCCGATCATGACGGTCCTGTTCGGGTTAGCCCTTCTTCGCTTCATTTGCCGGACGGCTTCAACAGGTTCTTATAACGAGAGGCATCGCCCAAAAGTTCCAAGGCGGCCTTCACGTCTTTATCATCTTTCAATTGCTGGAGAATCGCGCCCCTGCGGAAATAATAACGACTTACGATATCTCCCTCCAGAATCTGCTTGATCTCCGTTTTGTTCCTCGGACGCTCCAGATCTACCGTCACATCTCCGGACATTTTCTTCGACAAGGCGGCAAATTCGTCTTTGGCCTCATCATAACATCCCTCAAAGCGTGCCGTACGTTCGAGCAGCTTCATCACGTCTTCCGTCCGTCGCTTATAAGTAAAATCACTGGAGGCCACCATTTTTACGAACTCGGCATAATCATCGTCAGAAAGCGTAAACTCTCCGGCCGGCGCAATGGTGGGATGCTCGGTGACGAACTTATTGACATATTCCAAAGCCACATCGGAAGTTCCGGCATCATAAACGATCGAAGGCAGACTGTCAGGCACAAGCACCACATCGGGCTTGATCCCCCCGCCATCTCTCACTTCACGTCCTCCGGCCGTCCGGAACACATGCGTCAGACTGTCAGGCACCGCTCCGGCAGAACCGTCCGGATTCAGATGACGGTAATCATAAGCCTGAATGCATCGACCGCTGGGAATATAATAACGGCTGGTCGTCACTTTCAAGCTCCCATGATAGGGCACCTCGCGAATCATCTGCACCAATCCCTTGCCATAGGTACGCTCGCCAAGAATCACGGCCCGAGCCCAATCCTGCAACGAGCCGGACACGATTTCGGCCGATGAAGCCGTAGACCCGTCCACCAACACCACCAAAGGAATTTTCGGATCCAAAGGTTCATTCTTAGTATAATATTCCGAGTTAACCGAGGCCAACTTACCCTTGGTATACACCACTTTCTGCCCCCGTGGCACGAACAGGTTCGTCACATCCACGGCTTCGCTCAACGGACCGCCCGGATTCCCGCGGAGATCCATCACCAAGGCCTTGGCACCCTGTTCTTTCAGTTCGATCACGGCCCGGCGCACATCCTGCGAGCACCCTTCGACAAAACGGTCGAAATAAATATAACCCACACTGTCGGACACCATCCCGTAATAAGGCACGGGCGGCATCGTGATGTTGCGGCGCGTAATCTTAAAGGATAACGGAGCGGGCACTCCGGTACGCTTCACGGTCAGTTCGAAAGTCGTCCCCGCATCGCCACGCAACAGATTGCTCACATCCTGCGAGTTTTTTCCTTTCATATCCTTCCCGTCTATCGCCATGATGACATCGCCGGCCTTCACTCCCGCATCCGTAGCGGGACTGTCTTCCCACGGTTCGATGATCATCACCCGGTCTTCCTTTTTATAATAACGGATCACGGCACCGATACCGGCATACTTTCCGGTGGTCATCTCCTTAAGCTGATCCATATTGTCTTCCGGATAATATTCCGTAAAGGGATCCACCTGGCGCAACATGGCATCGATACCCCATTCGATCACCGTATCGGCAGAAAGGGTGTCCACATAAAACAGGTCCAACTGCTTATAAATATCATTGAAGATCTCCAGATTCTTCGAAATCTCGAAATTATGGTTACTGTCCTCCTGGGCTGACGACGGGATCGCCCATGCGGCCAGCAATCCCATGACTAATACTGACTTTTTCATACCGCAAAATTAATCATTTCTGCCATACTCAGCCAAAATAAAGCGGGAAGTATTCCCTCGCCTTATCATTTTTTCATTTTTCAGTCACTTTTTTCACCCATTTATTGCACAATTCAAAAAATACCGCTACTTTTGCATCGCAATTGAGGGAGGGATACCCAAACAGCTTCAGTAGCTCAGTTGGTTAGAGCACCTGACTGTTAATCAGGGGGGCGTTGGTTCAAGCCCATCCTGAAGCGCAAAAGAGGAGACTTCGCAGTCTCCTTTTTACGTTTTATCCTCTCCCCATACCGGATAAACGGCGCATGCATTCGGATCGTATTCCCTCTCTGCGGAGCGACCCGAATTTTTCTGCGGAGAAAAATTTCTCAATCTGCGGAGATTGAATTTTTTTTCTCCGCAGAAAAATAAACAGGACAGATGAAGGGGCATCTGCTACAAAAAGAAGGCTGCCTGTACGTCACAGGCAGCCTTCCGACTATCTTTCAAAATTGATGAAACAAATTATTCGCCTTTCTGTTCCTCTTTGCGCGGACGACGTTCGCGACGCTCCCCTCTTTCGGGACGCTCGCGACGGGCAGGACGCTCTACATAACCTTCCGGCTTTTCGAGCAACACGCGACGCGACAACTTGAACTTACCGGTCTTCTGGTCGATGTCCACCAGCTTCACCTGAATGTGGTCGCCCTCTTTCAGTCCGGCCTCTTCTACCGTATCCAGGCGTTTCCAATCAATCTCGGAAATGTGGAGCAGACCGTCGCGACCCGGCATGAATTCCACGAATGCACCGTAAGGCATCACACTACGGATCACACCGTCGTAAACCTCGCCCACCTCGGGTACGGCTACGATGGCTTTGATCTTACCCAAAGCGGCATCGATCACCTCTTTGTTGGAACCGCTCACTTGTACAACGCCCACACCGTCGGTTTCTTCGATCGTGATGACAGCACCGGTCTCTTCCTGGATTCCCTGGATAATTTTTCCGCCCGGGCCGATTACAGCACCGATAAACTCTTTCGGTATCGTAATCTGAACGATGCGAGGAACGTGAGGTTTCAGTTCGGCACGCGGAGCCGGCATACATTCGATCAGTTTGCCCAGGATATGCTCGCGTCCGGCTTTAGCCTGCATCAGAGCCTTTTCCAGAATTTCATAACTCAAACCGTCGCACTTGATATCCATCTGGGTGGCTGTCAGACCGTCGATCGTACCCGTGGTCTTGAAGTCCATGTCGCCCAAGTGGTCCTCATCCCCTAAGATGTCGGACAGCACGGCATATTTCTCTTCGCCCGGATTCTTGATCAAGCCCATGGCAATACCGCTGACAGGCTTCTTCATCGGCACGCCGGCATCCATCAATGCCAGTGTTCCGGCACACACTGTGGCCATGGAAGAAGAACCGTTGGACTCCAATATGTCGGAAACGACACGCACCGTATAGGGGAACTCGGCGGGAATCTGTCCCTTCAATCCACGCCATGCCAGATGGCCGTGGCCGATTTCACGACGGCCTACGCCGCGTTGGGCTTTTGCCTCGCCCGTGGAGAACGGGGGGAAGTTATAATGTAAAAGGAAACGCATCTTGCTCTGGTCGAGCACATCGTCTACCGTCTTCTCGTCCAATTTCGTACCAAGGGTACAAGTGGACAATGACTGGGTTTCGCCGCGGGTAAAGATGGCCGAACCGTGAGGGCCGGGCAGCGGGCTGACCTCGCACCAGATCGGACGGATGTCGGTCGTAGCGCGGCCGTCGAGACGCTTGCCCTCGTCAAGCACGCAACGGCGCATGGCGTCGCGCTCCACGTCATGGTAATAACGCTCGATCATGGCGTTCTTCTCGGCCAATTCGTCTTCCGACAAATCGGCGTGAGCCTCGGCATAAGCCAGCTTGAAATTTTCGCGCACCTCGAGGAAAGCGTCCTCGCGGGCGTGCTTGTCGCGATTGCCTTCTTGAGCGATGCGGTAAGCGGCGTCGTAGCAAGCTTTCTTCACGTCCTCGCGCAGGTCTTCATCGTTCACCTCATGGCAGTATTCGCGTTTTACGTCCTTGCCGGTCTCCTTCTCCAATTCTTTCTGCAAGCGACACATCGGTTTGATCGCCTCGTGAGCCACCTTGAGGGCATCCAGCAAGTCGCGTTCGGTCACTTCCTTCATCTCGCCTTCCACCATCATGATGTTCTCTTCCGTGGCACCCACCATAATGTCCATATCGGCCTGTTCCAATTGAGCGAACGTGGGATTTACCACGAACTCGCCGTTGACACGCGCCACGCGCACTTCCGAAATCGGGCCGTCAAAAGGTATATCAGAAACTGCCAAGGCCGCAGAGGCGGCAAAGCCGGCCAACGCATCGGGCATGTCTACTCCATCGGCAGAATACAAAATCACATTGACATAAACTTCTGCGTGATAATTGCTGGGGAACAAGGGACGCAAAGCACGGTCCACCAGACGGCAAGTCAGGATCTCGCTGTCCGAAGCCTTACCTTCACGCTTGGTAAAACCTCCGGGGAAACGTCCGGCAGCTGAAAATTTTTCCCTGTACTCTACCTGTAAAGGCATAAAATCTGTTCCGGGAACGGCATCTTTGGCGGAACAAACAGTGGCCAAGAGCATCGTGTTGCACATCGTAAGCATTACGGCTCCATCGGCTTGCTTGGCCAATTCCCAGGTAACTATGCTTATGG
>JAJPYK010000258.1 GCA_021205005.1 Paraprevotella sp.
ATTATTATAAGGTCCGATGTTTGAAAATCGTAGACATTATCGTATTTTTGCATAAATATACACTAAAAAGACTTGTATAATGAAAGATTTCATCAAGTATACCTTAGCTACGCTCCTCGGCCTGTTCTTAGCCGGAATCATCTTTTCCGTTTTGGGTTTGATCGCCGTAATCAGCATGACCTCTGCGGAAAATTCCGCCCCTACGCTAAAATCTCATTCCGTACTCCGACTAACTCTGAACGGAGAACTGCAAGAATACGTTCCGGATGATCCGCTTAGCGACTTGCTCGGGAACAATTATCCGGTGCTCAGCCTAAGGGAAATACAAACCGCCATTCGGGAGGCAAAAGAAACCCCTGACATTTCCGGCATTTATATCGAGGCCCAAACGTTGCTCGGCGCTTCGCCGGCCATGATGCGGGATATTCGCGAGGCTCTTCTGGATTTTAAGAAAAGCGGGAATTTCATCTATGCCTACGGAGACAACTATACCCAGGGGTGTTATTATATATGTAGCGTAGCCGACAAGATCATCCTCAATCCTCACGGACAAGTCAACTGGTGCGGTATGGCAGCCCAACCCATATTCTACAAGGACCTGCTGGAAAAAATCGGCGTCAAGATGCAAGTATTCAAGGTAGGCAGCTATAAATCGGCAGTAGAACCCTATACGATGACGAAAATGAGCGATGCCAATCGCGAACAAGTGACCTCCTATCTGAACGACATCTGGCAAACCATATTGACCGATGTGTCTCAATCCAGAAAAATCAGTCGCGCACAACTGAACATCTATGCCGACAGCATGCTGACATTCCGACCGGCACAAGAATTATTGTCCGACAAGATGGTCGACACCTTATCTTATATGGACGGAGTAAGTCGACTGTTGCGTGACAAGACCGGCGTGGAGAAGGGCATGTTGCCCTTAGTCAACGAGAAAGAATTGGCCGCCATCGCCGCATCGAAACAGAAAGAAGGAGACCGCATCGTCGTATACTATGCTTACGGCGAAATCGTGGACCGCAACGCCAGCTGGAGCAACAGCGTAATCGACGGAGAGACCGTATGCCGCGACTTGAAAGAACTGCGTGAAGACGAATCGGTCAAGGCCGTCGTACTCCGGGTAAACTCCGGCGGAGGAAGCGCGTATGCCTCCGAACAAATCTGGCATGAAATGTCGCTGCTGAGCAAGGCCAAGCCTGTGGTTGTGTCGATGGGCGGTATGGCGGCATCGGGCGGTTACTATATTTCTTGTGCGGCCAACTATATCGTGGCTGAACCGACGACGCTGACCGGCAGCATAGGCATATTCGGGATGACACCCGACGCCAGCCAGTTGCTCGGCGACAAATTAGGACTGCATTTCGATGTAGTGAAGACCAACGCTCATGCTGATTTCGGAACACCGTCACGCCCGTTCACTCCGACCGAAGCCGGAATGATGCAAGGTTATATCCAACGGGGTTATCGTCTGTTCACCCAACGTGTGGCCGATGGACGCAAGATGGACATCGGCAAAGTGGAAACACTGGCCGAAGGACGCGTGTGGACCGGACGACAAGCCGTGAAAAACGGACTGGCGGATGCCAACGGAAACTTGCAAACCGCTGTCCGGAAAGCCGCGTCATTAGCCAAGCTGAAAACCTATCACACGGAATTTGGCCCGACTCCGGCCCCCTGGTACGAAGGTTGGCTCAACAAACGGAAAAACGACTATCTGAATACGACACTGAAAGAAACGCTGGGCATGTACTATACCCCGTTGATGAACTTGGAACAACTCCGACAGATGGGTGGCATACAAGCACGCATACCTTATGAACCGAACTTTATCAATTAACACCGTCGGTGCATGGAGGGTGATCTGATTAAAATCAACGAATGGCTGTTGCCGCTGGCCTGGCTGTACGGTATAGGCGTCAAAACGCGCAATGCACTCTTCGAGGCGGGCATTCTGAAATCCAGAAGTTTCGACATCCCCGTCATCTCGGTGGGAAACATTACCGTAGGAGGGACCGGTAAAACCCCTCACACGGAATATCTTATACGCCTGCTGCAAAAGAAATATAAAGTAGCCGTATTGAGCCGGGGATACAAACGGAAATCCCATGGATTCATCCTGTCTCGGCCGGATACGCCCATGACGACCCTCGGCGACGAACCTTTTCAGATGAAAGAGAAGTTTCCGGATATTTATGTGGCGGTGGACAAAAACCGTTGCCGAGGCATAGAACGGCTCTGCAATGCACAGATCGCCCCCGGCACAGAGGTCGTCTTGCTGGATGACGCCTTCCAGCAGCGTTCCGAGAAACCCGGCAGCAATATCCTTTTGGTGGACTACCATCGTATGATCTGCGACGACAAGCTCCTCCCGGCCGGACGACTCCGCGAGCCGAAAGAAGGCAGGAACAGAGCCAATATCGTCATCGTGACCAAATGTCCTGCCGACATCAAGCCCATGGGATTCAGGGTCATCAGCAAAGCCTTGAGGCTATATCCTTATCAAAAGCTCTACTTCTCTACCCTGAAGTATAAAAATCTGATTCCTTTGTTCGGGGGAAAAGAACGGCCGCTCAAGGACCTGAAATTCCATGAGCATATATTGTTGCTTACCGGCATAGCCTCACCGGAGCAAATGAGAATGGACCTCGAACGTTACGGGACGGAAATTACGCCGCTCTCTTTCGGAGACCATCATTACTTTTCGAGTCGCGACCTGACGTGCCTCCATGAAACCTATGCCGCCATGCCGGCTCCCAAACTCATCGTCACGACAGAGAAGGATGCCACACGACTAAAAGACCTTGCAGGACTAAGCGAAGAAGTCAAAAAAGGGCTGTATGCACTGCCCATAGAAATAGAAATATTGCAAAATCAACAAGAAACGTTTAACGAAAACATTATCGATTATGTACTCAAAAATTCAAGAAACAGCATCCTGGCTAAAAAGTAGGATGACAACCCACCCCACGACAGCCATCATATTGGGAACCGGATTAGGCAATTTGGCAAAAGAAATAACCGAAGCCACTTTCATACCGTATAAAGATATTCCGAACTTCCCCGTATCTACCGTAGAAGGACACAGCGGCCAACTGATCTTCGGAAAGCTGGGCAACAAAGACATCATGGCCATGGAAGGTCGCTTCCATTACTATGAAGGTTACACCATGCAGGAAGTGACTTTCCCCATCCGCATCATGTATGAATTGGGCATCAAGACTCTATTTGTCAGCAATGCGGCCGGCGGTGTCAACCCCGCCTTCAACATCGGCGACCTCATGATCATCACCGATCAAATCAATGCCCTTCCCGAAAATCCGCTGCGTGGCAAAAACTATCCCACCGGTCCGCGTTTCGTAGATATGCACGAAGCTTACAGCCGGGCATTGATCGAACAAGCCAAAAATATAGCCAAGGAAAAAGGCATCAAAGTACAAGAAGGCGTTTATCTGGCCACTCAAGGACCGACCTACGAAACTCCGGCGGAATACAGTATGTATCACACTTGGGGTGCTGATGCCGTAGGCATGTCCACCGTACCCGAAGTGATCGTAGCCCACCACTGCGGTATCAAATGCTTCGGCATCAGTGTCATTACAGATCTCGGTATAAAAGGAAAAATCGTAGAGGTCAGCCATGAGGAAGTACAAAAAGCTGCCAACGCAGTCCAACCGCTCATGGCCGACATCATGCGGGAAATGATCAATCGCGCCTAATCGATCTCCTCTCATGCACGAAACAAACAGGACTGAGATTTCAACCTTAGGCGAATTTGGCCTGATCAGACATTTGACAGATACTCTCCAGTCGGTAAATGCTTCAACCCGATATAGCGTGGGTGACGACTGTGCAGTGTTGGAATACCCTGCGGGAAAGCAAATCCTCGTCACGAACGACTTGCTGATGGAGGGCATACATTTTGATCTGACTTATACGCCGATGAAACATCTCGGCTACAAATCGGCCATGGTCAACTTGTCGGACGTGTATGCCATGAATGGCATGCCGAAGCAATTGGTGGTCTCTCTCGCTCTCAGCAAACGGTTCTGCGTGGAAGACATGGAGGACTTCTATGAAGGATTGAAATTGGCCTGTTCCGCCCACGGTGTGGACATTGTCGGTGGCGACACGACATCGTCATTGACCGGATTGGCCATCAGTATCACCTGCATCGGCGAGGCGGATAAGGACAAAGTCGTATATCGGCACGGAGCAAAAGAAACTGATTTAATCTGCGTCAGCGGTAATTTGGGAGCCGCCTATATGGGCCTTCAATTGTTGGAACGCGAGAAAGCCGTATTCAACCAGCAACTCAGGGAAAACAAAGGAGGTAATCCAAGATTCGAAGAAGAGTTATCTCATGCCCAACCGGACTTCAGCGGAAAAGAGTATCTGCTTGAGCGGCAACTGAAGCCTGAGGCCCGCCGCGACATCATTCAAAGCTTGGCCGCGGAGAACATTCTTCCGACATCCATGATCGACATCTCAGACGGATTAAGCTCCGAGATCCTGCATATTTGCTCCCAAAGTAAAGTAGGCTGCCGGATATACGAAGAACATATCCCGTTGGATTACCAAACGGCTGTCATGGCGGAAGAACTGAACCTGAATGTCACGACTTGTGCCTTGAATGGCGGGGAAGACTACGAACTTCTATTCACCGTACCCATTACGGATCATGAGAAAGTCAGCCAAATGACGGACGTCAAGATCATCGGACACATTACGCAGTCGAGTGCGGGTTGTATGCTCATCTGTCGGGACGGGAACGAGTTCGAGTTGAAGGCTCAAGGCTGGAATCCCCTGAAGAAATAGACAAGACCAAGGAGTAGAACGTCCTATTCCTCATTCATAAACGCATCTCGAAGCTCTCTTTTCATGCTTTGGGATGCGTTTTCACACGAAAAATATCCCGTCCTTCTTCCTCCCTCATCGTCCTCCATACAACTTCTTTAGTGTCCTCCTCCGTCGTCCGTGCAAGGTATATGGTGTAGCTC
>JAJPYK010000230.1 GCA_021205005.1 Paraprevotella sp.
GTACTACTTCGGCTTCGTCAACGCCTAACTTATCCACAATGATTGCTTTTACTTTTGATTCAATCTCAGACATAATTGTAATTTTTTGATTATTATTAATGTAATTCT
This sequence comes from Paraprevotella sp., assembly GCA_021205005.1. Classification (GTDB taxonomy): domain Bacteria; phylum Bacteroidota; class Bacteroidia; order Bacteroidales; family Bacteroidaceae; genus Paraprevotella. The sequence goes on from JAJPYK010000230.1 coordinate 109, forward strand.
GTAAATCCAAGTGCAAAGGAACTTTTTTTTCCCCACTTATGCAAGCAATCAAGTAAATAAATTTCTTCTTTTTGCACATGTGGGTGCGCTTCGTGGAGTATTTAGCCCCCTTTTTAAGACTTATTCCCAAAATTCTCTTCGTAACGGATAGCGGCCTCTGAGTTCTTCGAACTGTTCAGAATGCAATTTTAAATTCAAGCTGTCTGCATGCGGATTGTATAATTCCAAGGCACGTTCTTTTTCAGAAAGACGGCTGTCTGGAGCAGAAGAGGCCGGCAATTGAGGGACATGAATCTGAAAAGAAGCCGGAATATGGAAATGCTTGCACAAAGCGGTCAAAGCCATACGAGTGGCGTTGGCTTTTCCGTCGGCGGAATAGCCGGCGATATGCGGGGTTCCTATGTAAGTCTGTCGTAAGAGTTCTTGGTTGAGGTTGGGCTCATGTTCCCACGTGTCGATGATGGCGTCCCGCACTTGTCCGTTTTGTAGGGCCCGGAGCAGTTGAATGTCGTCGATTACGGCACCGCGACTGGTGTTTATGATGACAGGCTTTCTTTCAAGACCCTGAAAAAAGCGTGCATCAGCCAGATGGAACGTGGGATAAGTTCCGTCCAGAACGAGCGGCGTATGAAATGAAATGATGTCGCATTGCGACTGCAATTCCTGCAAATCCAGGAACTCTTCGGCGGATTGTCCGGCCGCTTGCCGGAGTTCTTTTAGAGGAGGATCATTGAGCAATATGCGTACGCCCAAAGGGGCTATGGCTTCCTTCACGGCCGTTCCGACATGTCCGACCCCGACCAATCCCACGGTGGTTCGCGACAGGTCGAAATCTTTTTCTTTTTCGAGCAGCAGAAGACACGAACGGACATACTGAGCCACTGAACCGGCATTGCATCCCGGACAGTTCGTCCACTCGATATGAGCTTGTTTCAAGTACTCCGTGTCCAGATGGTCATATCCGATGGTGGCGGTCGCAATGAAAGATACTTTACTTCCTTCCAGCAAAGCCGCGTTGCAGCGGGTGCGCGTCCTGACGATCATAGCGTCGGCATCGTGTACGTCTGCGGGAGTGATTTGCGTTCCCGGTCTGTAAATGACATGAACGGGAATTTGGGCGATGGCCTCTCGAATAAATGGAATTTTATCGTCTACCACTACTTTCATGCTGCAAAGTTAGTTAGTTTTTAGCATAGATTTATTGCCGATTCAAAAAACTTTGTTTAGCTTTGCAACATTCTTTGATAAAAAAACAGGAATCTGGCGTAGGGAAAGACCGCCTTTTATTGTGTCTTTGAAGCAGATACGGAACTCATTATGGAGAAGCAGGACCGATGGACAACGTGGATATATTACATAGTTTTTGGCATCAGCCATTTGCTATCTTTGCTTCCGTTTCCTATGCTGTATTTTCTTTCAGACGGTTTTTATTTTCTGGTGTATTACGGTGTCAGATACCGACGTTCGGTGGTGAGAGACAACCTGACGAAATCTTTTCCGGAGAAGTCTTTGACTGAAATCATAGCCATAGAAAAGAAGTTTTATCATTTCTTTTGCGATTATGTCGTGGAAACATTGAAATTGGCTTCCATTTCTAAAGAGAAAATGAAAAAACACATGGTATTCCATGGCGTAGACCTGCTGGAAAAGGCGTTTAAGGAAGAAGGTTACAATTTTATTTTCCTCTATCTCGGCCATTACGGCAATTGGGAATGGATCGCTTCTTTGCCTTACACCATTGCACCTTTTGTGCATTGCGCACAGATTTACCATCCTTTATATAATAAGGCCATCGACCGCTTTTTCTTGCGATTGAGAAACCAGTTCGGAGGGGTATGCATTCCCATGAAGCAGACTTTGCGTCGGGTGATCGAGTTGCGTAGGGAGAAACGTCCCACGTTAATCGGTTTCATCTCCGACCAGCTTCCCAAATGGAACAGCATGCACTTCTTCGTGCCCTTCCTGCATCGGGATACTGCGGTATTTACGGGAGCGGAACAAATCGGACGGCAGGTGAAGCCGGCGTATTTTTTCGCTGAGGTCACACGGACGCGCAGAGGCTATTACGAATGTACCTTCAAGCGCATGGAGCAGCCGGCTGAACCGCAGACTGAATATGATATGACGGCTTTGTTCATGGAGAATCTGGAACAGATGATCCGGAAGGCCCCTCAATATTGGTTGTGGACGCATAAGCGATGGAAGCGAACCAAAGAAGAATGGCTGGAGCGTCAGCACAATCCGGAGATGAAATAAAGGCGGGGAGAAGAATACGGTAACAGTATGAAAAGATATGATTATTTGGTGGTGGGCTCAGGTTTGTTCGGCGCAGTGTTCGCCCACGAGGCCCTGTCGGCAGGCAAGCGTTGTCTGGTGATAGACAAACGCAGTCATCGCGGCGGGAATATCTATTGCGAAGAGAAGGCAGGTATCCGTATACATGCTTACGGAGCCCATATCTTTCATACCGATGACAAGGCCGTTTGGGACTATGTGAACCGTTTTGCGGAATTCAACCGTTATACGAATTCGCCGATGGCTTGCTATGAAGGCAAGTTGTATAACCTGCCTTTCAATATGAATACCTTTTACCAGTTATGGGGCGTGCGTACGCCGGCCGAGGCGCAAGCCAAGATTGCCGAGGAGCGAGGGGCTTACGAACATATCGCAAGGCCGGCCAATCTGGAAGAGCAGGCCTTGAAACTCTGCGGCCGAGATATTTATACGCGGCTGATCAAAGGCTATACGGAAAAGCAATGGGGGCGGCCGGCTACGGAACTTCCGGCTTTTATCATCCGGCGATTGCCCTTTCGTTTCGTGTTCGACAACAACTATTTCAACGATGCCTATCAAGGTATTCCGAAAGGGGGATATAACCGGTTGATCGATGCTTTGTTGGAAGGGACAGAGGTGAGACTGGACACCGATTATTTCCGGCATCGGAACGAACTGGAGGCTTTGGCCGACAAGATTCTGTTTACAGGCTGTATCGATGAATTTTTCGATTATCGTTTCGGGCATCTGGACTATCGCAGTTTACGTTTTGAGCACCGTCACCTCGATGTGGAGAACTTCCAGGGAAATGCCGTGGTGAATTATACGGCGTCCGACGTGCCTTATACCCGCATCATCGAACACAAACATTTCGAGTACGGTACTCAGCCCACTACGGTGATTACCTACGAATATCCCGAGAACTATTTGCCGGGAAAAGGACCTTATTATCCTGTCAACGATACCCATAACAACGGGATTTACAGGCAATATGCCGAATGGGCCGAACGTCAGGAACGCATCTTGTTCGGAGGCCGTCTGGCACGTTACACTTATGCCGACATGGACGATACCGTGGCGGCGGCACTGGCTTTGTGCCGGAAACAATGGAGTTAAAACTTATGGAGCAGAATATGAAAAGTTTGCTTATCATCACACCTGTGAAAGATTCCATCGACTTTACGATGGATACCATAAGGGCGATACTTTCATCAGACATTAAAGTGCCTTATTCCTACACCGTTTACAATGATTTCAGTACGCCGGAGAATACGGCGCGGCTGGAACAGGCCTCTCGTGAAATGGGATTCCGTCTGGTCAATCTGGCCGATCTGACGGATCATCCTTCGCCCAATTATCTGCTGGTCTTGCAGACTGCCCGCCAGGAGGCCTTGGCGACGGATGCCGGCCTGCTTATCGTGGAGTCGGACGTCGTGGTGAAGAAGGACACGTTGCAAGGGCTCTTCGACGGGGCCGCCGAACGATCCGATTGCGCGATAGCCGCGGCAGTGACCACGGACGAGAACGGAACGGTCAATTATCCCGACCTGCATGCCAAAGGACATGAGAATCAAGTCTATCCGGAGAAGAAACATTGCAGCTTCTGTTGTTCGTTGCTGACGCCCGCTTTCCTTTCGCGGTATGATTTCCAGTTGCTCGATCCTACGAAGAACTGGTATGACGTGACCATCTCCCACGAAGCGTTGAAAGCCGGTTTCCGCAATTATCTCTTCACGACGTTGCCCGTATGGCATCGTCCTCACGGCAGCCGGCCCTGGAAACAATTGAAATACAAGAACCCCTTGAAATATTATTGGTTGAAATACACGAAAGGACTGGATAAAATTTAAATCGCGTATGGCATCGTTCAAACATCTTTTGCGAGCGTGTTTCGCTCCTCGCACGTTGGTGCTCCGGCCGGAATACGAGGGCTTTCAGGAGTTCATGTACTCTCTGCCCGAACGTTTTTCCGCGGGGGAGGGCAAGCTGGTCTACAAGGGACGCAACGAATTGAGAAAATTCGAGTACGGAGGGCGCGAGCTGGTGGTCAAGTCGTTCCATCGGCCCAACCTCATCAACCGTTTCGTATACGGCATTATCCGTCCGTCGAAAGCCAAACGCTCCTACGTGCATGCCGAGATGTTCGTGGGGATCGGCGTGGGAACGCCCGCACCGGTGGGCTATCTCAACGTGCGGCGGGGATTGCTCTTCGACCGCAGTTATTACGTGACCTTGGCCTCGGAATGCCCCTATGTGTATAATGACTTGTTTTATCAGCATTTCGATTATGCCGACGACGTGATACGTGCCGTGGGACGGGTGACGGCTATCCTCCACGGACATGGCTATGCCCATAAGGATTACGGGCGCGGCAACATCCTGTTCCGGAACACTCCTTACGGCGTCAAGATAGAAATTGTAGACCTGAACCGGATGTATATCGGGCCGATCGATCTCAAGATGGGTTGCAAGAATTTCGAGCGGTTGCCTGCCACTCCGCACATGCACCGGTTGATGGCCGAGGAATATGCGGCCCTGCCCGGATTCGATCCCGAAGAGTGTTTTGAGTTGATGGAAGCCTGCCGGAGCACTCAACCCGTAAA
>JAJPYK010000111.1 GCA_021205005.1 Paraprevotella sp.
CATGTAGAAAGGGGCTGTGTTCGTGATATGGTTATGGCAGAGAATCCCGGATTACGAGGAATTTTAGAACTTTATCGGGAAGATTCTTTGAAACGTAGAGCAGCCCTGTTCTTGATAGATAACATGGCATATAATCAAGGTGCGGACAGTGGAGAGTTGGATGCCATGTATAAGGCTTATGAGATTTTTAGCACAGGAAAATATACTTATCAACAGTCTTTGGATTCGGCGGAACAGATTTACGGAAAGCCCAAGGATGTGAAAGATATTGTGTGGAAAGCCGATATTGATATGGATCCTGGTTTTTTAGTATCCAATATTGAATGGGCTTTCAAAGTGTGGAGGGAACAACCTTGGGGCAAGAATGTATCATTCGAACAATTTTGTGAGTATGTATCGCCTTACCGTATTGGAAACGAAGAATTGATTCCATGGCGGGAAAAATTGTATTACCAGTTCATGCCTATTATCGAAAAGTACAAGAATGATCCTCAAATAGAAAATCCTACATTTGCCGCTCACGTTATTTTGGATAGTTTGCTCAGGGCGCCTTTCTATTTTACGGGCGAGATGGGGACCTGTGTGCGGATTGGTCCTCGTATTGTTGACTGGAGGGGAGGTAGTTGCTTGGATCTATGCGATATGCTGGTATATATTTACCGGGCGTTAGGGATACCTTGTGGTATAGAAGAACTTCCTTTGAGGGGGAACAACAATGCGCCGCATTATTGGAATTTCCTTGTAGATCCTCAGGGACAGACTTGGTATTTTTCTATGTTTTATTGGTGGCATCGCTTATTTAAAGCCGAAGTCTATGCTGACGTATATGGAAAGGTTTTCAGACAACGATTCAGTTTGAATCATGACATGATGGATTCATTGCAACTTCCACTTAATGAGGTACATCCCATGTTTCGTTATCCTTTTTTTGAAGATGTTACAGCTTTGTATGCCACAAATAAAGCTTTCGACCTGACCGTAGGGAAATCTCATTTTTCCCGGATTTTGGAGAAAGGGCAGGTTGTTTACATTTGTATGTCTGATCGTTTGTCTTGGAAACCTGTCGGATGGGCTAAATATGATGGCTCTGAGGTTACTTTTAAGTCTTGTCATGGCGGAACGATTTATTGCTTGGCGATTTATGAGGCAGGGAAAGAACGATTGAATCCAGTAACTTCACCTTTTAGTGTGGACCAGGAGAATGGGAAATTATGTTTTTATGATGCCCAAGCAGAGACTGAGAATGTGGTATTATTAAGTAAGTTTGGTATGCTTGGGGAGTTTTTCTTAGGAAGAATGGTCAATGGGGTTTTCGAGGGGAGTAATACGCCTTCTTTTACACAAAAAGATACTTTGTTCAAAGTGAATGAGGTCCCGAATCGTCTTTGTACTGTTGTAACGATCAATCCGGCAAAAGCCTATCGTTATATAAGATATTATGGTCCGACTGGAGGATATGCAAATATATCAGAGGCTACTTTCTATTCATCTCCCCATGACACTGTGTCCTTGTCTGGTAAAGTCATCGGACCTGAAGAAGGAGCTTGTGGTGATCATTCATATTTCAACGTGTTCGATGGACATACAGATACTTCGTATGATTATCCTTTAGCTGATGGGGGATGGGCCGGATTAGATCTCGGAGAGAAAAAGTATGTTCGGAAAATATGTTATTCACCCCGTAATCGTGATAATTTTGTCCGTAAGGGAGATCTGTATGAACTTTTGTTTTGCGATCGGGGAGTTTGGTTCCCATTCGCTCGTCAGACAGCGCAATCAGATTCTTTAGTGTTTAACGGTGTGCCGAAACATGCACTGCTTTTGCTTCGTGATTTAAGTAGGGGTGAAGCTGAACGATTATTTGAATATCAAGGAGGAAAACAACGTTTTTGGTGATTATTCGCTCTGAAATCTATACATATTGTGCAAAGGGTATTTGGGGCTTTCTCCGTGGGATGCCCGTGATGACGGGATGAGGACTGTCAGATATGATATGCTGTTGATTTATAGATAGGTATGGAGATAAAAATTTCTTTTCTGTTCTTTTTTCCGTGCCGATAAAGGACATGGAAGATGTTTTGTCGGAGATCGGGAAAAAAATCTCCGCATGTTGATCGATCGTTTGCCGCAGAATGAAAAATCATTCTGCGGCAAACGTTTTTTTTAAGATCCGGAGGCTATGTATAGTATAGCACTGAGAATGAAAAAAAGATTACTTTACGAAGAGTGGTAAGCTGATGAAATTCCGGGTGTGAAATCTTCTTTTTTTGTGTGTATGCTCTGCCGTCGCTGGAACCGTCGTTACGGTGGAGATACTCCAAAAGTAAGAGACGGATAAAGAATGGCGGCGTATGTGGAATGAATGGTGAGGTTTATGGATTTGCTCGGTGAAGAAAAAAGCCGGAATCGGCGAGGCCTTTCATCTTTTTTACACCCGAAGTAATTTAAAGTATGGATGTTTGAAAGAAAAAATACCTAAAAATAAGTATTGCAAATTACTGCTGCCCGAAGAATCATTCAGTATAAATATACTTATTAAACGGTATTGCATAGGGCTTTGTGAAGTGCGTATCTTTGCACAAAATTTCAGGGATAAAATCATCTTTCACAATTTGTACTAGACGAAGATGATGTAAGTAACACAGAGTAAAACAATGGTTAAAAAGTGTTTTTGGATAATTTGGGTATGCTTCTTTTTGTCCGTTGCGGTTATGGCGCAACAGGGGGAGCATCGTCGTGGGGGAGGAAACAGTATGGTCTCGGGCAAGGTGGTTTCTACGGACAAGGAAATCATCGACTTTGCAACCATCTATCTGAAAGGAGCCTATAGAGGATGTACTACGGACGAGAAAGGAGTTTATCATATTCGTGCGGCAGCCGGAAAGTATACGCTGGTCGTATCCGCCATCGGTTACAAGACGCAGGAAAAGGCCGTGACGCTGACAGCGGGCGGACGTCTGCAAATGGATATTACGCTCGTGCCCTCGGTGAAGGAACTGGGCGAAGTGGTGGTGATTTCTTCGGGCGTGAGCCGTATCAACCGATCGGCTTTCAATGCGGTGGCGATTGACGCCACGGCGTTGCACAGCATGACCCAGAATCTTTCGGACGCCTTGGCGAAAGTGCCGGGAGTGAAGTTGCGTGCTTCCGGCGGGCTGGGTTCGGATACGAAGCTGTCGATCGACGGGTTCAGCGGCAATCATGTGAAGGTGTTCATCGACGGGGTACCGCAGGACGGAGTGGGCAGTTCGTTCGGGCTGAACAACATTCCGGTGAACTTTGCCGAACGCATCGAGGTGTATCGCGGCGTGGTGCCCGTAGGATTCGGGACGGACGCTTTGGGCGGCGTGGTCAATATCGTGACCAACAATAAGCGGCGCACGTACGTGGACGCCTCTTATTCCTACGGATCGTTCAATACGCACCGCACCTATCTCAGTTTCGGACATACGACGAAGAAAGGTTTTATGTTCGATCTTAATTTCTTCCAGAATTATTCGGATAACGACTACTATGTGGATGTGCCTGTGGAGGACTTCAATACCGGCGTATGGGATACCGACAAGAAAGAACACGTGAAGCGTTTTCATGATATGTACCACAATGAGTCCGCTATCGTGAAAATCGGCGTGAAAGACAAGCCCTATGCCGACAGGTTGGCATTCTCTTTCACTTATTCGCAGGAGTATAAGGAAATCCAGAACGGGGTGATCCAATCTGTGGTCTACGGGCAGAAGTTCCGGAAAGGGCATTCTTTCATGCCTGCGCTCGAATATCGGAAACGTAATCTTTTGAAAGGGCTGGATGTTTTGTTGACGGCCAATTACAACCGGAATCTGACGCAGAACGTCGATACTTCGGCCTATCGCTACAATTGGCGGGGAGAAAGGAAGTATGTGGGAACGCTGGGAGAGCAGGCTTATCAGAACAGTGAGTTCGACAGCAATAATTGGAACGGGACTTTCACGCTCAATTATCATTTGGGAGAACATCACGCTTTCGTGCTGAACCATACGATTACCGGTTTCACCCGTCCCGCTTATGCCTCTTCTCCGGCTGAAGCCGGAGCCGACACGGTGACCAACTCCTCCATGCTGGGGAAGACCTCGCTCAAGAACATTACCGGACTTTCCTACCGTTACAGCATGGGAGAAACGTGGAATGTTTCGGTTTTTGGCAAGTACTACAACCAGTCGTCGAGCGGTCCGAAGAGTACTTCCGCTTCCACTGCCTCCTATGTCAAGTCGAGGACCTCGGTCAGTACTTTCGGCTACGGACTTGCCACCACGTATTTCTTCTTCCGCGACCTCCAGGCCAAGTTCTCGTATGAAAAGGCGGTCCGGCTTCCGACGACGGATGAACTTTTCGGCGATGAGGATCTGGAATTGGGTACGGTGGACCTGAAACCGGAGAGAAGTCATAATGTCAACGTGAGCTTGTCTTATAACTTCAACCGCAAGAAGCATTCTCTGTATGTGGAAGGGGGATTTATTTATCGGGATACCCGCGACTATATCATGCGGACCACACCCAAGTATTCCGGCGGAGTTTATTACGGTTCGCAAAGCAACCACGGTCGGGTGAGAGGTCTCGGGTTCAGTGCGGATTTGCGCTATAACTATTTCGATTGGCTTTCGTTGGGCGGTAACCTGACCAACCTCAATTCGCGGAACTACGAACGTTACGTGGAGGCCGGTTCGTCGCGCGAATCGACCACGTACAAGGAGCGCATTCCCAATACGCCCTATCTGTTCTCCAATGCCGACGTATCCTTTTTTTGGCACGACTGTTTGGGAAAGGGAAATATGCTGACGGTGACTTACGAGAACAATTACGTGCACAGTTTTACGCTCGACTGGGCCAATCAGGGCGACTACGACGTGAGCGGCGTGCCCACGCAGTTTTCGCACAATCTGAGATTGCTTTATAATTGGAAGAAAGCTCATGTGGACTTCTCTTTTG
>JAJPYK010000018.1:0-3944 GCA_021205005.1 Paraprevotella sp.
AAAGCACCGTGCATAGTATAATACTTCAGCATTTAAGCCACGTCGTCAACCGGAAACAAATCATTAATACCTACGATCTGAATGCCGCTTCTGTTCTGAGCGGCACGGAATACGAAACGGCCGATACGACCGAAACCGTTAATACCTACTTTAATCATTTTACTTAATCTTTTAAATTAAAGGTTCGAATATAAGTTATTTAACTCGATTCTTTACTTATTATATACCTACGCCGCAGAGGGAAGAACCATACGGTTATCGGCACTGCAAATTTATAAAATTCTTTTGAATTATCCTACATGGAGAACGAAAAAAACACAAGAAAAATATTCTTTTCGATCTGCACGACACGACCTCGCCCATTTACGAAAAAGACAGGCGACGCCGAAAGCGCTCCGCTTGTTGTCAAGAGTAAAAGAACTTAAAAAGAACGAAAATAAAGCACGGTATCTCCCGCACACAGAATCATATTATCGTCGTTCAGTTTCAACACGTTGAAAGTCACATCCTCGGAAGGTATGCCGAAATATTTCAATTTGTCCGTCGGAGCCAACTGACTTTGGTCGCTTTTCAACCTGAAATTATACATACGCAACGTGGATGCGCCTTTATTGTAATCGTAACGACACACGTAAGTGCCGAACCCGTTTTCGCCTTGGTCGTCAAGCTCCGACACACCCAACTGAAAAGCCCAAAACAGGCGACGGCATTCTTCCGCCGTATCCGCACGGGAGATTCCTATTCTTTCTTGCTTCCAATAGCCCTCCAACACCGGATTTTCGGGAGCCTTATCCATACAGCCCGCGGACAACACCGCCGTCAGGCAGATCCCGAGCACCCCATATAGCCATGTTTTCATCTGATCCATATACCCTCCTTTCTTATCGTAATCATGCCGCCGGTACTGTTACCCAGAAAATCACCGTGGTCCACTGCCGCCGAAAGGGAAAAATGCCAGCCCGAAAGGGCCTTCGGAGAATAAGTAACCTCATAAAGCGAACTGAATTGACGGCAGATTTTATCCAAAGGATCGGCATATCTCCCCCAATGAAGGGCATAAGACATCAGCACGCGATACCCCCACTCGTCTGTCGGAGTTCCGCTGAACGCCCAATGGTTCGCCCTTACGCGATTGCTGCGAAACATCAGGCTGCCATCCTTATTATATAAGGGACCCGGCAACAAGGGATTCCCTAAACCCAGACCGTAATGTTCCCACGACTGATAGAAAAAATTGTTGTAATAATCATCACGGGCACTGATCTGCATACCGGGAAAAGCCACGTATCCTCGGCCCTGGAAACGCTCATCCCCGTCATACAAGATAGGACCGGACTGATCCTTCGTCGCCAATCCTTCCCACAACAGCGTGTTCACCCAACGATTCTCAGGCAGAGTGACCTCTATCCCCAAATGCCCGTCTTTCCAACGGCCGTATTGCAAGAACATCTGGGAATGGTCATCGAAAAAATGCTCGTAATAAGCGCGGAACTTCCAATCGCCCAAATAATAGTTCATGTAAAAATTCCAACTGCCCAGATGATTGCCTTCCACATTTACCTGATCGCCGGCCGTCGTGTTCGACCCGCCGGCTTGCGCCAGAAACACCTTCACATAGCTTTTCAAATCGTGCGGCATGGCATATACCGACTCGTTACCGTGGCTGTCGAACGTATGGCGTTTACCTCCGAACTGAGCCGACATGAGCAGGCCCACTTCCCCTTCCAACGGGAACTTTTCCCGATTTCCCACTTTAAACATCAGTTCCTTGCTGTGGTAAAGGACGTCTTCCACATAAGGCTGAAGATGGGAACGGGCAAAATCACGCTGCCAACGGTCGTCCGTGAAACGGCCGAAAGCGATGTAACCCTTAAAGGCAAACCACTCTTTCGTTCCGGGTACCGTATAATATTCGGCGACCTCAGCCCTCACTTGCGGCACGGGACGGGCATTATTGCCTTCCACCATTCCCCCGCTGCTCAACAAGGGATTCTTGCCCAAGGGGCCTCGTTCTTTACTGCCCACACTCAAATTGAGCATCCGCCACGAAAAGTCGGCATAGGCTTGCTGTACGATAAACTCGGACGGACTGTTCACCGCTGCAGCCAGATCCAGACCGGCACCGATATGCCAACTGTGCCTGAACGAATGCCGGTAAGTCAGTCCGGCACGCAAATACGCGCTGTTCGGCTTCTGGCTCGACAAACCGTTGCGGTTTGCTGTAAACCATAGCGGGGCATAATTTCCCGAGCTGATATCGGTCGATGCCTCTACCCGATAGGTCAACGTCGTGTCCACCTCCTGTGCCCGCCCTTGCTGTGCGAAAACGGCAAGTACGCAAAGCAGGGCTTTACTTGCCGCCTTCCTACAAAAGTGACGATCTTGTATGCTCATCACACGACCGCTATTCTCATCTCGCCGTTTCATCAGCATTCATTCCCATTCGATTGTCGAAGGCGGTTTTGAAGAAATATCATAGCATACGCGGTTCACGCCTTTCACCTTATTAATAATATCATTGCTCACTTTTGCCATAAAGTCGTAAGGCAGATGCGCCCAGTCGGCAGTCATGGCGTCCGTACTCGTCACCGCGCGCAAAGCTACCGCACGTTCGTAGGTACGTTCGTCGCCCATCACGCCGACACTCTTCACCGGAAGCAGAATCACACCGGCCTGCCACACCTGGTCATACAATCCCCAGTCACGCAATCCCTGTATAAAGATGTCGTCGGCATCCTGCAACACACGCACTTTCTCCGGCGTAATGTCGCCCAAAATCCGCACGGCCAGTCCCGGTCCGGGGAAAGGATGACGGCTGACCAAATGCTCGGGCATGCCCATCTGACGGCCCACACGCCGCACTTCGTCTTTGAACAGCCACTTCAAGGGTTCGCAAAACTGCAAGTGCATCTCCTCCGGCAGTCCGCCCACGTTGTGATGGCTCTTGATAGTCTTGCCCGTAATGTTCAGACTTTCGATACGGTCCGGATAGATCGTCCCCTGCGCCAACCACCGGGCATCGGTGATCTTCCGGGCTTCGGCATCGAACACCTCCACAAAGTCCCGACCGATGATTTTGCGCTTCTGCTCGGGATCGGTCACGCCCTCCAGGTTTTTAAAGAACTTCTCGCTGGCATCCACGCCAATGACGTTCAATTCCAATCCTTCGTAATCGTGCAATACGTTTTTAAACTCATTCTTGCGCAACATACCGTGGTCCACAAAGATACACGTCAGGTTCTTCCCTATGGCCCTGTTCAGCAACACGGCGGCCACAGACGAGTCCACACCTCCGCTCAGTCCGAGGATAACACGATCTTTCCCCAACTGCGCTTTCAGCTCGGCCACGGTGGAGTCGACAAACGAAGCCGCGCTCCAATCCTGCCGACTTCCGCAGATGTCCACCACGAAATTCTTCAGCAGGAGCATGCCCTGGACCGAATGGTAGACCTCCGGATGAAACTGTACGCCCCAAAGCGGTTCTCCCTCGGCCTGATAGGCGGCATTCTCCACCTTATCGGTCGAAGCAATCACCTTGAAACCTTCGGGAAGGCGGGTGATAGTATCTCCGTGGCTCATCCACACCTGAGAATGCTCTTCAAAGCCTTTAAACAGGGGATTCGAGGCGTCGAACGAGGCCAGATTGGCCCGGCCGTACTCGCGAGTACCGGCAGGCTCCACGCTTCCGCCCAATGCATAGCTCATAAACTGAGCGCCATAGCAGATGCCCAGAATCGGATATTTTCCGCGTATGACATCCAGATCTATCTTGAAAGCCTCCTTATCGTACACACTGAAAGGAGACCCGCTCAGGATCACGCCTATCACCGACGGATCGTCTTGAGGAAACTTGTTATAGGGCAATATCTCACAAAACGTATCCAGTTCGCGAACGCGACGCCCGATAAGCTGTGTAGTCTGTGAACCAAAATCAAGGATGATGA
>JAJPYK010000018.1:3954-4934 GCA_021205005.1 Paraprevotella sp.
ATGATGATTTTCTGTTGCATAAAAAGATTTTTATCTGATTTACGCGCAAAAGTACGATAAATAATCGACTTTAACAACACTCCTCACGGAAAAATTCCTCAGCCCGCCGCAACGTATCTTGTTTCCCTACGTCCAAGAGTTTCAGACCGGGACGGGGATAGGCGTAAATCGGCTCGCGGTCGCATACCGACAAATAAAAATCAATGATGGAAAAACGGTCCGCAATGCCCTCGAAATAAGGAAACAGACGGGGCGAAAACAAATGTATCCCGGCAAAAGCATACTTCCGGCAGCCGGCCACATCGAGACCGGCATAAGGCGATTTCACCTCTCCCGTCTTGACATTCGTCCATCCCACCAGACGATTTTCATCGTCGAACAGCAGGTAACGCTGGGTTTCTCGCTCGCTCACCAGCAACAAAGCGGAAGCTTCGGCCCCGTGTCGATAAAACTCCGCCAAATCCACATTACTCAATATGTCTACGTTATGCACCAAAAAAGGACGTCCGGAAGGATTGCCTTCGCGCAATAACGGTACGGCCTTCCTGATGCCCCCGCCGGTATCCAGCAGCCCCCGGCTCTCGTCGCTGAAACGGATGCGGACGCCGAACGAATCGTGAGCCTCCACAAAACGGATGATCTGATCGGCAAAATGGTGCACATTGATGACTATATCCGTAAAACCGGAAGCAGCCAGCTTACGAATCAAAATCTCGAGCAGGGGTTTCCCTCCCACCGGTACGAGCGCTTTCGGCATCGTGTCTGTCAAAGGTTTCAGACGGGTCCCCAGACCCGCCGCAAATATCATGGCTTCCATATCTCTATTTATATCAAGTTGTCTTTTTAATTGCCTCTTTGCAGAATACGGCGGCACAGGCAAAATCGAATGTTATTTTTCCATTTCCGGGGTATACCCTGATCGTATAGTACGCCGTGGCGTACCTTACCGTCAGTTCCGGTCATAGACAATGCCCTTCCAA
>JAJPYK010000269.1 GCA_021205005.1 Paraprevotella sp.
AAGCAATGAAGTGCTGACCCGCGCACAAGATTATGCCACAAAAGGAGGCGACGAATTTGTTTCGCTCGAACCCATTATCTTAGCTTTGCTTACCGTAAACAACACGGCCGGCAAAATACTGAAAGATGCGGGCATGACCGAAAAAGAACTGACGGCTGCCATCAACGAATTGCGCAAAGGCGAAAAAGTATCTTCGCAAAACAGTGAGGAAACTTATCAGTCGCTCAACAAAAATGCCAACGACCTGATACAAGAAGCCCGCAACGGAAAACTCGATCCGGTGATCGGACGGGATGAAGAAATCCGCCGCGTGCTGCAAATCCTCAGCCGGCGTACCAAAAACAATCCTATATTAATAGGTGAACCGGGTACGGGTAAAACGGCCATCGTCGAAGGGTTGGCCCATCGTATCCTGCGCGGCGACGTGCCGGAAAACATGAAGGACAAACAATTGTATTCGCTGGACATGGGTGTGCTCGTAGCCGGTGCCAAATACAAAGGCGAGTTCGAGGAACGTCTGAAATCAGTCATCAATGAAGTGACGAAAAGCGAAGGGCGTATCATCCTGTTCATTGATGAGATCCATACATTGGTGGGCGCCGGAAAAGGCGAAGGCGCCATGGATGCCGCCAACATCTTGAAACCGGCTTTGGCCCGAGGGGAACTCAGAAGTATCGGCGCCACAACCTTGGACGAGTATCAAAAGTATTTTGAGAAGGACAAGGCGTTGGAACGCCGTTTCCAAACGGTCATGGTCAACGAACCGGACACGCTGAGTTCGATTTCCATCCTGCGCGGACTGAAAGAAAGATACGAGAACCATCATAAAGTCCGTATACAAGACGATGCCATCATTGCCGCAGTGGAGCTGTCCAACCGTTACATTACCGACCGTTTCCTGCCGGACAAGGCCATCGACCTGATGGATGAGACCGCTGCCAAACTGCGTATGGAACGCGACTCTGTGCCTGAGGAACTGGACGAAATCGAACGTCGGTTGAAACAGTTGGAAATCGAACGTGAAGCCATCAAACGCGAGAACGACCAGCCGAAACTGGAACAACTCAGCAAGGAAATAGCAGAACTGAAAGAACAGGAAAGCAGCTATAAAGCCAAATGGGAAGCCGAACGCGGATTGGTGAACAAGATTCAGCAGAACAAACAGCAGATCGAACAACTGAAATTCGAGACTGAACGGGCCGAACGCGAGGGCGACTACGGAAAAGTTGCCGAAATCCGTTATGGCAAACTCAAGGCATTGGAAGACGAAATCGCGCAGATACAGAAACAATTGAGAGAAACGCAGGGCGGTGATGCCATGATCAAAGAGGAGGTAACGGCTGAAGACATCGCCGATGTGGTAAGCCGCTGGACAGGCATTCCCGTAAGTAAAATGTTGCAAAGCGAACGGGACAAACTGCTCCACCTGGAGGAGGTACTCCACAAACGGGTCGTCGGGCAGGACGAGGCCATACAGGCCGTGAGCGATGCAGTGCGCCGCAGCCGCGCCGGACTGCAAGACCCGAAACGTCCGATCGGTTCGTTCATCTTCCTCGGTACGACGGGTGTAGGTAAGACAGAGTTAGCCAAGGCTTTGGCTGAATACCTCTTCGATGACGAAACGTTGATGACACGTATCGACATGTCAGAATATCAGGAGAAATTCAGCGTGAGCCGTTTAATCGGCGCGCCTCCGGGATACGTAGGATACGACGAAGGCGGACAACTGACGGAGGCTGTACGGCGTAAACCTTACTCCGTAGTGCTTTTCGATGAAATAGAAAAGGCTCACCCCGACGTGTTCAACATCTTGTTGCAAGTGCTGGATGACGGACGTCTGACCGACAACAAGGGAAGGACGGTGAACTTCAAGAATACCATCATCATCATGACAAGCAACCTGGGCTGCAGCTACATCCAAAGTCAGTTCGAGAAGCTGACGCCTGCCACCAGCGCACAAGCTCGTGAAACGCTTATAGAAGACACCAAGAAAGAGGTGATGAATATGCTGAAAAAGACCATACGGCCGGAATTCCTGAACCGTATAGACGAAACCATCATGTTCTTGCCGTTGACGCAAGATCAGATCAAGCAAGTCGTACGCCTGCAAATCAATGGCATCACCAAGATGCTGGAAAGCAACGGCGTCACCTTGAAGCTGACTGATGCTGCCCTCGACTTCTTGGCCCAAGCAGGATATGCCCCCGAATTCGGCGCACGTCCGGTCAAAAGAGCCATCCAGCGCTACTTATTGAATGATCTGTCGAAAACCATGCTGGCGCAGGACATCGACCGTACAAAGCCGATCATCGTAAACGCACAAGGAGAAGGATTGGTTTTCAGCAATTAACACAGTAACTTGTTTATGTAGAAAGAGGTTGTGTCACGACATCGACACAACCTCTTTCCTTGTTTATAGTAATCCCCGGCTTGAGCAAGTCGGGGATTATTTTATTTACATCTTATGCTTTCTCCATCGCCATGAGAAAAGGCACACGCAAAGCTTTTCTACAAGCGCACTTTCTCTTTGACCTTTTTGGATTCGTTTTGCAAGCGGTCAAGCGCCGTCACCACATAAGTATATTTGCGACTACCGTCTTCATACGGCAATTTATAAAAAGTATTCGAAGTTATGGTCACAATGTTTTCTGCATATTCCAGATCTATCGGCTCCCCTTCGGCAAAACGATAGACCACTTATCGACAGGCGCGGTTCATTTCACTCTTGCCTCTGGACGCACGCCATGACAACATATAACCGTCTTCCGTCCAAAGCGCAGTGAGTCGGCGCACCTTCTTCGGCCGCTTATGGTCGATCCACGGCATCTCGGGCTGCAAAGCCGGATAACGAGGATAATAGTTGCGCAGCATCGTGCCGTAATTTCCCTTATTATCCACCACGGCTTTCGCAAACCATTGGCCGCTTCCGTCTATGTTCGGCAGAGAACGTTGCAAAGCCATCTTGCGTTCCATCCGATGTTTATTCGGATCGGCCGGATCGGCTTTGGCCACCGTACGGTCCACATCTTGCCCGATAATAAGCGGACGACGGCCCGCATGTTCGCTCCACCAACGTTTCAAAGTATCATAATCTGCCGCAGGATGGCCGATTTCCCAATAAAGCTGAGGATTATTATAGTCTACCCAACCCTCGTCGACCCACTTCAGCACATCGGCATAAAGATCGTCATAGTTCTGCAAACCTCGTGTATTGCTCCCAACTTTCGGATCACTACTTAGATTGCGATAGATGCCGAAAGGCGACACTCCGAATTTCACCCAAGGTTTGATGGCGTGTATGCAATCGTGCATCTGCCGGATAAAACGGTTCACATTGTCGCGACGCCAGTCTCCACGGTCCATCCCCTTGCCGTAACGGGCATAAGTTTGGTCATCGGGAATGCGCAAGCCGTTTTCCGGATAAGGGTAGAAATAGTCGTCGATATGAATGCCATCCACATCATAACGCATCAGGATATCTGTCACCACATGCAGATATAATCGCGATTCTCCGGAATTCCGGGATCCATGATCAACTGTCCGCCGTACTCGAAATAGCGGTCGGGATGTTGAAAATAAGGATGGGTCTTAGCCAATTCCTTCGTCCCTTTCGTTTTGGCCCGGTAAGGATTGATCCAGGCATGCAGCTCCATGCCGCGCGCATGGCATTGATCGATCATCCATTGCAGGGGATCCCAGTAAGGCGAAGGCGGCATGCCCTGCTGCCCTGTCAAATAACGGCTCCAAGGTTCAAAGCTGCTGGCATAAAGCGCATCAAATTCCGGACGGACCTGAAACAGAATAACATTAATGCCGCATTTCTGCAATTCATTCAGCTGATAGGTCAGCGTACGCTGCATCTCCTCCTTCCCCATTCCCATAAATTGATAATTCACACACTGTATCCATGCACCTCTAAACTCCCGTTTAGGAGATAATTGAGCCGGAAGCGCAAAGCTGCACAGCCACATCACCAGCAATAAAATTGTTTTTTTATCCATCTTTACCTTATTTTCTGCAAAATTACAATAAAAGAGCCATGAAACGCAATCTCATCAACCGCTTTTCATCTATGCACCAGACGGCACAACCTGAAATACCAGAATACAAATGCAAAAATCGCAAGCACTCCACCGACATACCCCACACCGGAGATAGAGAAATAATCGCAGGTCGTTCCGCCGATTAAAGTTCCGCATCCGATACCTAAATTAAATATACCGGAAAAAACAGACATGGCTATGGCCGTGGCATTTTGAGACGAATGGTTGATGATTTCGGCCTGAAGCACCACATTGAAAGCCGTTACCGCCATACCCCAACAAGCGCACAAAAGGATCACCGTAAACTGCCAATGCGAAAGCGGATACAATAAAAGCAAACACAAAGCAATGAGCAATACCACGATATTCATAAACGATTTCGGAGCACGGACATAGAATTTGGAATATGAAAAACGGCCCACGATGCCCATGCCTCCGAAGATCATCAAGGTAAAGGTAATCAGACGATCGCCCAGACCGGCTATCTGTTTCAAGAAAGGCTCTATATAACTGTATCCCGTATAATACGAAGTGGCGATCAAGAAAGTGAAGAAGTACAATCCCATCAGCAAGGGATTCTTCAGCAAAACCGGGAGCTTATGCAAGGAGAATCCGCCACCGCTGGGCACCTTGGGAAGATAACGGAACAGATAAGCCCATACGATAAAGGAAAAAAGTCCTATACATAGGAACGTCATCCTCCAGCCGATATACAAGCCGATAATACGTCCCAAAGGCAATCCGAAGATCATGGCGATGGAAGTTCCGGTAACTATCATACTCAAAGCCCATGCACGATGCTTTTCATCTACGACGCGGACAGCCAGAGGGGATACGATGGACCAGAACACGGAATGCGCGCATGCCACCCCGATCCTCGCCCCCATCAGCATGAAATAGCCGGAAGATACTGAAGACAGCAACTGAAAAAGCGCAAACAACAACACGAAATAAAGCATGAGCTTCCTTAATTCGATCTTGGAAACCCACATCATCAAAGGCAAAGAAAGCAATGTGACACCCACGCATATACGGAGATCAACATGCCTGTCTGCGCTTCCGTCGTAGAAAAATCCTTGGCGATGTCACTCAACAAGCCGATCGGAATGAACTCGGAGGTATTGAATACGAAGGCCGCGCATGTCAATCCCAGAACCGGAAGCCATCTCGAAAGGCTCCCTTTCGGGTTTTTACTGTAATTTTCTTCCATTATTATTTTTGTTTTTCCTCTACATATAGTCAGCTTCATTAGGAGAATATTTCATGGGATTTACGGAAATATCATCTCCGATAATGGGCTCATGACCTGCCACCGGTCATATTCCCTACCGACGTTACGGACAAGGCAATTCCGACCGGATGCAAAATTAGCAAAAATCTGAAGACACAACTTAAAAAATGGCAAATAAGTCGGTATCCAACAAGAGAACTATCGTCTGTTTTTTGTTCCTATTTCCCCTCGTTTTAAGCCGTCGTTCCAAAGTTTTGCCGTATCTTTGTTCCACGCTAAAACCGTATTGTACATGAACGAATACATCCAAATCAAAGGAGCACGGGTGAACAACCTGAAAAATATAGACCTGAACATTCCACGCAACAAACTGATCGTCATTACCGGACTGTCCGGCTCGGGAAAGTCGTCGCTGGCTTTCGACACGCTCTACGCCGAAGGACAACGCCGATACGTGGAAAGTCTATCGGCCTATGCCCGTCAGTTTCTCGGACGCATGAGCAAACCGGAATGCGACTACATCAAGGGAATCCCACCAGCCATCGCCATCGAACAGAAAGTAAGCAGCCGGAATCCACGTTCCACCGTCGGCACATCGACCGAAATATATGAATATCTGCGCCTGCTGTATGCTCGTATCGGACGTACCTTCTCTCCCATCAGCGGACAAGAGGTGAAGAAAAACACCACGGAAGACGTCGTACAATGTATGCTGTCCTACTCCAAAGGGACGCGCTTCACGGTGCTCGCCCCGCTGCAAATCCGCGAAGGGCGCAGCCTGAAAGAACAGTTGGACAGCGACTTCAAGCAGGGATTTACCCGCATCGAGGTAAACGGTGAAATCGTACGTATCGAGGACTTCATGCAGGGCCTTTCCCCCACAGAGGGAATGTCCAACCGCACCCTATACTTGCTCATCGACCGTATGAGTTGCGACGATGCGAAGGACAGTATCTCGCGCCTGGTGGATTCGGCCGAGACGGCCTTCTATGAAGGCAACGGACAGTGCATGCTGAGATTCTATCCCGCCGGCATCCTGCACGCTTTCTCCACACGTTTCGAAGCGGACGGCATGACTTTCGAGGAACCCACGGACAACTTGTTCTCATTCAACTCCCCCATCGGAGCATGTCCCGAATGCGAGGGGTTCGGCAAAGTCATCGGCATCGACGAGAAACTGGTCGTCCCCAACACTACGCTCAGCGTATACGACGGCGCCGTAGTATGCTGGCGAGGAGAAAAAATGGGAGAATGGAAAAATCATTTCTGCCGCATAGCACAGCAAAACGACTTCCCGATCTTCACTCCTTACTACCAACTGACTCGCCCGCAAAAGGACTTCTTATGGCACGGTAACCCCAACCAGAAGAACGGTGAAGAAAATCCTTGCATCGACTCTTTCTTCCAAATGCTGAAGGCTGACCAATATAAGATACAGAACCGCGTCATGCTGGCCCGTTATCGGGGAAAAACCACCTGTCCCAAATGCCATGGCACGCGGTTGCGCCCCGAAGCCGGCTATGTCAAGATAGGCGGACGGGCGATCTCCGACCTGGTGGACCTGCCGATTACGGAACTGAAAAAAATCTTCGAAAACCTGTCGCTCACCGCACATGAAGCGGAAATCGGCAAACGCTTGCTCACCGAAATCAACAACCGCATCCAGTTCCTGCTGGATGTGGGACTGGGCTATCTCACGCTGAACCGGCATAGTAACACCCTGTCCGGAGGAGAAAGCCAACGCATCAATCTGGCCACGTCGTTGGGCAGCAGCCTGGTAGGTTCACTCTATATCCTGGACGAGCCGAGTATCGGACTGCATAGCCGCGACACGGACAAACTGATTCATGTACTCAGACAACTGCAAGCGTTGGGCAACACCGTAATCGTCGTGGAACACGACGAAGAAATCATCCGCGCCGCCGACTACATCATCGACATCGGTCCGCAAGCCGGACGACTGGGTGGAGAAGTGGTATTTCAGGGCGACCTGAAACAGATGTTGGCCGAAAAGCCGCAGGACACGAAAAGCTACACCGTGAAATACCTGACAGGACAGGATACCATTCCCGTACCCGACAGTCCCCGTCCGTGGAACAACTACATATTGGTGAAAGGCGCACGGAGCAACAACCTCAGAGGAATAGACGTCAAATTTCCGCTCAACGTCATGACCGTAGTCACCGGAGTAAGCGGTTCGGGCAAATCCACCCTCGTGCGCGACATTTTCTACCGTGCCATGAAACGCCAATTCGACGAGGTGGCCGACCGTCCGGGAGAGTTCATCGGTCTGGAAGGTGACCTAGGAATGGTGAAGAACATCGAATTCGTAGACCAGAACCCCATCGGGAAGTCGTCGCGCAGCAATCCCGTCACTTACGTCAAAGCCTACGACGACATACGCCGGCTCTTCGCAGCCCAACCCTTGGCCAAGCAGATGGGATTTACGGCCGGCTTCTTCTCGTTCAATACCGAAGGAGGACGCTGCGAGGAATGCAAGGGAGAAGGAACGGTAACGGTAGAAATGCAATTCATGGCCGACCTCGTACTCGAATGCGAGTCGTGCCACGGCAAACGCTTCAAGAACGACATTCTGGAAGTGAAGTTCGAGGGACAAAACATTTATGACGTACTGAACATGACCGTCAATCAGTCCATTGAATTCTTCGAAGCCCACAAGCAGGCCAAGATCGCCCAGAAACTCAAACCGCTGCAAGACGTGGGTCTGGGGTATATCAAACTGGGACAGTCCTCGAGCACGCTCTCCGGCGGAGAAAACCAAAGAGTGAAACTGGCCTATTACCTCGGCATGGAAAAAGTGGATCCCACGATTTTCATCTTCGACGAGCCTACCACAGGACTGCATTTCCACGACATCAAACGCCTGCTCGACGCCTTCAACGCCCTGATCGAACGCGGACATTCGCTCGTGGTCATAGAGCATAACATGGACGTCATCAAATGTGCCGATTACATCATAGACCTCGGACCTGAAGGAGGACAACAGGGCGGAAATTTAGTCGTGTGCGGAACGCCGCGCGAAGTAGCGGCCTGCGCCAACAGTTACACAGGACAGTTTCTGAAAGAAAAGCTGGCCGAATCCGAGAAGCACTGAAACTCAGAAAGCCCACTCTCAAATTCCACGGAATATGGACGAAATAGAAAAAATGCGAAGCGGCCAACTGGCCGATATGAATGCCCCCGAAATCCAACACAGTTTCAGGCATTGCAAGAAATTACTGGCGCACATGCGCACAATGAGCAGCTATGATAAAGAATTCCGGACGCTCTTAAGGGATCTTGTCCCGGGCATCCCCTCTTCGTCCATGATCTGCCCGCCGTTTCATTGCGACCACGGACATGGCATCAAATTGGGCAAACACGTTTTCATAAACGCTAACTGTACTTTTCTGGACGGCGGCCTCATCACCATCGGTGCGCACACGCTCATCGGCCCGTGCGTACAGATTTATACGCCGCAACACCCCATGGACCCGATGGAACGCCGCAAATCATCGGAATACTCCTACCCCGTCACCATCGGAGAGGACTGCTGGATAGGCGGTAACGTCACGATTTGCCCGGGAGTGACCATAGGCGACCGCTGTGTCATTGCAGCCGGCAGCGTGGTAGTGCACGACATACCTTCCGACAGTTTGGCAGCCGGCAATCCGGCTCTCGTCAAGAAGCGACTGAACGGCGACACGTACCAGGAGGTATGACCTGCCTCTCGTCCGACCGTACCCCGCAACAAGGCTGCGGATATACACAAGAAATCAGGACATTTTTATCTAAAGGACGGACCAAGCACATTTAAAGACTTTCCAAAGGGTTACGGGATATCCTCTTAACGAGATAATATCCTTATTCATAAGATTATACGAATAGAGAAAGACATTGCCCCGACCTTGCCGCCCTCTTCCGGGAACGATAAAAAAGCAAACTCAGGAGAAAACAAAAAAATCTCCGCTTGTTGAGCGAACGTTTGGCGCAGAACGAAAAATTATTCTGCGCCAAACGTTTTTTCACCTTCTGCCCTCTCTCTTCATAGATTCCGAATAATCAACAATCGGAAAGTAAGAAGGCCCCCATGAAGCACACCCAAAAAGGCGCACCTTTCGTGATGCGCCTTTTCTGTATGGACCCTATCGGCGAGAGGCCTCGCCCCATTCCCGCTTACTGTGCCGGTTGAGCAGCCGGAGCCGGAGCCTGCTGTGCTGGAGCGTTCTGAGCCGGAGCCGACTGTTGTGTCTGGCTGGCACCGAATCCGGGCGGGTTATTGGAAATTACGGCTTTCTGCTCGGTAGCTGCCTTCATCATGGCAGATTCAACGGTAGAAACCTTAGGAATGAAGAACACCGACGCTACACTCAATACGACCATAGCGGCGGCCAGTCCCCACGTCAACTTTTCAATTACATCGGTTGTCTTGCGCACGCCCATAATCTGATTGGAGGCAGAAAAACTCGAAGCCAATCCGCCGCCCTTAGACTCCTGGATCAGCACAATCAAACACATCAACACGGCAAGAATGACGATGAGAATAACCAATACTGTGTACATTTTTACGTTTTTTTATTCTTATTATTTATTATTAATTTTTCCAAGAAACGAATCTGGTCTGCAAAGTAACGATTTTTTTTTGGATATTTCAAGCTTAAACGCCTTATTATTTCAATAGCTTTGGTATATCGTCCCTGTTTGATATAGATTTTAGCCAAAGTCTCCGTAAAATAGTCCTCGTTCTCTACATCCGAACTGTCCTCAGCCGCCTGTGCAACTGATAAAGGTCCGTCCTCCGAAGGGGCGGACAATACGATTCGTTTGTCGCCCTGCCCGATGAAATCATCGATCAGTTCCTGATGCTGCATGCGGGGAACGGCTGTAATCGTATCGGGAGCATCTTCGCTTTGCATCAAATAGGCCATATAATCCGTAGAGGCATCGACGGCTTTGGAGCGATGGGGCTTCTCTTCCGGCAACGTAGCCAGAAAACTGTCGATGAGCGAGTAGGTACGGTCTTCTCCCGCATCGGCCTGTGCAGCGGCCACCGATTGGTATTTCTTCACCGGTTCAAGCCGATAGTTCACCCCTTCGATCAACTGAAAAAGCGCCCTGCGGTCCGGCAGGAAAAAAGCTGCCCGTCTCAGTTCCCGATCGAATGCGGCATCGTGGAGCTGGTACAGATTGCGCAGATAGAGTAAACGGGCCGGCTGAAAATAGGGATATTCTTCCACCAGCCGACAAAGAAGAGGCAAGGTATCCTTGTCCAACTTCTCGGGATGCTTGATATAGTCCGATAAAATCAAATCCATACGTTCAAAAAAGAAACGGTGAGTTTACCAATTGGCCACAGTAGCATTGAATATCTGGTCCACGAGGTCTTTCACCATCTGCGTGACCAAATCTTCCTGCACGGCGGTCAGTTGCTGCGAAGCATCATACAGCGAGGTAGCGCTGAACTTCTGCTCAAAGTCCTCATTGTGGTTCGCATTATTCACAAAACGCACGTTGACGGTCATCTTCAACTGCACCTGCGAAGAATATCCGTCGGCCGACACGGCTTTGTTGAACTGACTGTATTCCACAATCTCGCCCGAGATCTGCAAGTCGCCGTTACGGTTCACTTGCTTCAACTTGGTCTGTCGGGAAAACACATCCGTCAGTTGGTTGTTGAAAATAGCCTGCATCGGCGCCCAAACATAAGCCGAACGGATAGGAAACTGAGAAATCTGTATGGTCTTGGTCTTGGTATAATCAATGGAGGCGCCATTGAATTTATAGGATATGGAACAGGCAGCCAACAAGACGGCACAAGACAGCATATATACTATCCTACTCTTAAACATCTTCTTTATCCAGTCCATATTCCTTTATTTTACGATAGAGCGTTCTTTCCGATATATTCAATTCGCGGGCTGCATTCCGCCGTTTGCCTTTATTTTTCTCCAAAGCTTTCACGATCATATGCCGTTCCCCATCATTCAGGGAAACGGATTCTTCCACGTACTCCTCAGGCGTCTGGAAATCATCGTCCGTTTTTCCGGCAGAAGATACCGGATAAGACACCCCGGGATGGAAGTAGGAAACGGACTTTTCCGGAGATACCGGCGAAGCAACCATTGTAGACGGCTCGCAATCAGTCTGCCGGCCATGCAGCATTTTTTTCAAATCGGTCACTTCCTTGCGCAGATCGAACAGGACCTTATACAGGAATTCCCTTTCATTTTCAAAACTATGGGTTTCGTTACGCACATTCACTGGCACTATGTCGTGCGAGACCGGATCATCGGGGATATAGTCGGACAGAATCTCGGGCGTAATCGTCCGTTCGGTAGAAAGGATGGAAATCTGTTCCGTAACATTCTTCAACTGCCGGACATTTCCCGGCCACGAATATTTTTTCAGCTTCTGTTGCGCACCTTCTGTCAATTCCACCGGATCGGGCATATTGTATTTCTCGGCCGTATCCATGGCGAATTTCTTGAAGAGCAACACCACGTCGTCCCCCCTTTCCCGGAGCGACGGCATCTTGATGGGGATCGTATTGAGTCGGTAGAACAAGTCTTCACGAAAACGACCGTCGCGGATGGCATTCGCCATATTGACATTAGTGGCCGCCACGATGCGCACATCTGTCTTTCGCACATCGCTCGATCCCACCCGGATATATTCTCCGGTCTCCAGCACACGCAGCAAACGGGCTTGCGTGGCCAAGGGCAGTTCGCCCACTTCATCAAGGAAAAGCGTACCTCCGTTGGCCGCACCGAAATATCCTTCGCGTTCACCCACCGCACCGGTAAAGGCACCCTTTTCGTGTCCGAACAGCTCGGAGTCGATCGTTCCTTCAGGAATGGAACCGCAATTCACGGCAAAGTATTTCTTGTTCTTTCTCAAACTGTTGTCGTGAATGATACGGGGAATCACTTCCTTGCCCACACCGCTTTCTCCGGTAATGAGTACGGACAAATCGGTTTTGGCCACTTGCAGGGCTATATCAATGGCATGATTCAACCCCTCCGAGTTGCCGACAATGCCATATTTCCTTTTCTGAACCTGAACATCGGATGTATTCATATCTTTTGCCTAAAATGCGATGGGAGACAAAATTACATAAAAAAATCCGGTGAAACGCAACTTTGCCCGCAATAATTTGAGAAAATCTGTCTTTTTCCAACCCGTAGAAGACCTGCTCCGATCCGCCCGCAAGATCACTTCTTTTCTGACGGGACGACCGGTCTATTCCCCAATTTAATCAGCAACAAGCCGATGGCGATCCAAATCAATTCGCGAAGTCGGACAATCAGACCTGTATATACGCCGTAAGCTCCGGCAAGGGACAGCCCTCCCACTGCCAAAGCGAAACCGCCTTCACGCGCTCCCATCCCCATGGGAACAAAAAAGAAAAGATTGGAAGACAGAGAGGTAAAAGCCTGAATCAGCACACAATCCCAAAAGGAAACATGATCGGTCAGAATCAACAGGATGAACTGGATTTCGAGACAACCCGCCAGACGGACGGAGAATTCCGTAAAGAGCGAAAGATAAAACGTGGACTTGCGTTGGGAATGCAAAGCGGCGATCTGCGCATCCACCCGTTTAATGGATTCCTCGCGGGTCTCCATGAACCGGTGCAAACGCGATTTCAATCCGGGGATATGGGCCAGCACACGCAGGACTTTCATAGCCAATCCGTTCTTGTAACCTTTGAAAAAAAAGTAAATGCCTGTCGCGCAAAACGCCGCACAGATTGCCAAAAACAGGGCCATCCCTACCGACAGACCGGTACCGTAAAGCAACAAGTAAAGGAGTATCGAGAAACTCCAGAAACAAAAGTGGGAGAAAATGTGTATCATCGCATACAAGATGACACTGGACGTGGCCTTAGAGGCTCCCACATAAGGGGTAAGTTCCATGATGCGGTAAGGCTCTCCTCCCAACAATCCCACGGGAGTGACATAGTTCAATGCGTAACCGCTGATCGTATATTTATAGATCCTCCAAAACGGAACCTTCGGCCTTTCTCCGTCGTTAATGATAAGCGACCATGCAAGAGCGTTGGCCAAATAAAGAAAGACCCACAAGAAAATAACCGCCGGAAACCAATAGCCTGCACGACGGACATTGGCCCACAGTTCGGGATAGGAAATGTCCGACGTACAAAGCATGATAACAATGGCCACCACGCCGATGGCCAAAAATAAATTGCGATACAGAGGCTTCATGTCACTCGTCCGGGCTGTTCAGTTTCAGTTTGTCACTGTCGTCGCGACGGTCGTGATAAAGCGAACGCAACGGATTGGCGTGGGCTTCTTCATCGCGTTTGCGATTGCGGAACACATCAAGCGCTGTATACACGGCCTGACGCATGGAGGAAGCATCGGCCTTGCCTTGTCCTGCAATGTCATACGCCGTACCATGGTCGGGTGAAGTGCGTATGATCGGAAGTCCTGCGGTGAAATTCACTCCGTTTTCCATGGCCAAAGCCTTGAACGGCGCCAATCCCTGATCGTGATACATCGCCAAAATGCCGTCGAAATACTCGTACGTACGGTTTCCGAAAAAGCCGTCTGCCGCATAAGGACCGCAACAAATAATATCTTCCTTCTCCAATTCTTGTATGGCCGGAGAGATGATCTCTTTCTCTTCCGTTCCCAACAACCCGTCATCTCCGGCATGCGGATTCAAAGCCAACACCGCAATACGGGGCTTCGATACGTTGAAATCCCGACGCAAGGCCTCATGAAGGATACGCACTTTTCGCATCACGGCTTCTTTGGTGATGGCTTGCGCCACCTCCCGTATAGGCAGATGGGTGGTGACAAAAGCCACGCGCAACACATCATTCATCAATATCATCAAGGCTTCCCGGCCTTCGCCGACACGTTCCTGTATATATTCGGTATGCCCCGGGAAGTGAAATTGATCGCTTTGAATGGTCGCTTTGTTGATCGGTGCCGTCACAAGCACGTCAAACAGCCCTTTCCGGTAATCATCCAAGGCTCTCTCCAGAGCGTCCAACGCGGCCTTTCCGCTCTCTGCCGAGGGCTGACCGAAGTCAATTTTCACGTCCTCATTCAAGCAATCTACCAAGTTCAGCAGCCCTTCCGCAGCTTCCTCTGCCGATGCTATCGTCACAAAGTTGGTCGTCAGCTCCATGGCTTTGCGGTGATAAGAGGCCACTTTAGGCGATCCGTACACGATAGGCGTACACAAATCGAACATGGCCGGCTCGCTAAAAAGTTTAAGGATAATCTCGTATCCCACTCCGTTAATGTCACCGTGAGTAATTCCCACCAATATTTTACCGTTCTTCATTATTCTAAATTCTTAATCATTCCTTTTCTTTTCCTGCCACCACAGTCACCTCGGGAATATCAGCCGCAAGTTCTTTGGCCTGTTCGCCCGGCAGACACAACGTATAGAGCGATCCCTCCAGGCGACGTATCAGTCCGCGCTTCATTTTCTCAGGCGCATACACAAAGCCTTCCGCCACGACCACACGGTTGTTCAACGTATCGACTCTGGAGTGACTTACGAACGGACCGCCCATCGCATCGTGTTCCATTTTCCACAATCCGCGGATTTCAAATGCGTATTCGTTCCTCACCACAATAGGTTTCACCGTGGTGCAAAGAGTATCGGTGGCCATATACATGCCTGGCTCTTCTCCCGGAATATTGGCTTTCATCACCGAGTCTCGCTTGGCCAACACATAACGTTTATTAAAAGTTTGCGGCCCCTCATACGGATAAGTGTACATACAGATATTCACTAATCCCGAAGCCGTATTGGATGAGGCCCAAAAGAAATCCTTTCCTTTCTTATAGCTTTTAATCTCTTCCGGCGCCCAAAGTTGGCAATGAAACAGGTCTTGTGCTAACTCCGACACCACTTCCGAGTGCTTCTTCTCCAGCTCGTTGGCGAGTCGGTTGATTTCTACCCGTCCCCAAAAATCAATGATATTCTGCGCATTCTGTTTCACGAATTTGGCGAAATCTTTTTCATTCGGACTCTGAATGGTCAGGATAATCTGCGGATAGGAAAAAACATCCCGAGAAAACTTCATTTTCGTTTGCGTATATTGCGTCGAATCAATCTCCACACATATAATATTTCTGAAGATGTTCAGAGAAGAACTGAAGCGCGTCGGATCAGTCTGTGAAATACGAAAAGATCGTTCCGGCTGGGGCAGTCCGGGCACATCCGTATCCAACACATTAAATAAAGCTCTCCCGGCTGGGCGTTTCCACAGTTGATCGTTCACCACGACCAGCATTTCATATGGCCGTCCGCTGGAAGCAGGCATCGTAAATCGGTCGCATGCGACCAAAAGGGATATGAGCACGCCTAATACAGCGCATCCCAAATACGTCCTATTCTGTTTCATCAAAACCTCCTTTTTAAAGTTCCAAACCTTGCTGCTTGGCCGTACTCAAAAGTCCGCAAGCGGCATAAATATCTTGTCCCCGCGACGCACGGATCGTCGTAAACAGTCCGTGTCGTGTCAGGAAATCTCGGAAACGTACCATTTTCTCTTCCGACGTGCCCTTTAAATCCACTCCGGGTACGGGATGAAAACATATCAGATTCAATCGGCATTCCATACCTTCCAACAGCCGCAAAAGTTCGCGGGCATGCGCCTCCGTGTCGTTCACCCCTTCAAACATCGTATATTCGAACGAAAGACGACGTTGGTGCGTAAAATCATATATCTTCAACACATCCACGATCTCACGGATGCCGAATCCTTTCTCGGCCGGCATCAATTCCGCACGCTGCTCGGGAAAGGGATTGTGCATACTGACCGCCAGATGACATTCGCTCTCGTCCAGAAAACGCTTCAAGCCCTTCTTCAGTCCCACGGTAGACACCGTGATGCGTTTCGGGCTCCAAGCGTAACCGTAATCAGCCACAAGAATTTCCGTAGCGCGCAACACTGCGTCCAGATTGTCCATAGGTTCGCCTTGTCCCATGAAGACCACGTTGGTCAAAGCGTCTCTTTCAGGCAAGGAATAAAGTTGGTTCAAGATGTCGGCCGCCGTCAGATTGCCGGAAAATCCCTGCTTTCCGGTCATGCAGAAACGGCAATTCATCTTGCAGCCCACCTGCGAGGATACGCATAAGGTCGCCCGATCATCATCCGGAATATATACGGTTTCAATGTATTTACCGGCTGCCGTGCGATAAAGATACTTTATCGTACCGTCGGCAGAACACTGTTTGTCGATCGGAGCAGAGCAACCTATCGTATAGCTTTCGTTCAAAGCCCTGCGGTTTCTCACCGAAATATTGGTCATATCATCTATGGAAGCAACCTTCTTCACATAGATCCAATCCGCCATCTGCCTGGCGAAGAAAACAGGCATTCCGATTTGCGCAACAACGCTTTTCAGCTCCATCAACGTCATGCCCAGCAAAGGTATTTTAGCCTCTTCGGTCATTCTTTTTCCTTATTTTATAGACAAAGTTAAGGAAAAAAGAGAAAACTGTCCACTATATTGGACTTCTATTAGTATATTTGCAACTAATAATACATAAATTATCAAATGAAGCCGTCATCAGAGCCTGCCCCAATAGATTGTTTCCTCCCTTACGGCACGGAAACCTCATGGACCGAAACCATCCGACCGCTCACCGCAAGCGGAAAGATACACCGCATATACCGATTCTACAATAAAGATCTCACGGACCATTTGCCGGAAGGATGTATCCCTTTATACTCCGAAGGAATCTTCAGCACGCAGACAATAAAAAAAATAGCTGCGCATTGCCAGACGGATTACGTGCTGTTTTATCATAAGACTCTCAATCTCGAGTTCGGATACCATGCATTGGAAAGATGGTTGCGCGTAGCCGATGATACCCAAGCCGTCATGATCTACGCCGACCATTATGCCGTACAAAGCGACGGGATGCGCGTCCTCAAGCCCGTCATCGACTACCAATGGGGAAGCCTGAGAGACGATTTCGATTTCGGACCGTTAGTCCTCCTACGTACAGATGCGTTGAAAGCGTATGCCGCACAGAAGGAACTGACCGACTATCGTTTTGCCGGATGGTATGATCTTCGCCTGTTTCTCAGCCGACGCGGCGAGCTGTTTCTTCTGAACGAGCCTCTTTATACGGAAATAGAAACCGACACGCGCAAAAGCGGAGAAAAGAACTTCGACTATGTCAATCCTAAAAACCGCGAAGTGCAAATCGAAATGGATAATGCTTGCACAGCGCACCTCAAACAGATAGGAGCCTATCTAGCCCCCGATGAATGGGACGAAATCGATTTTCAAAACGAGGAATTCCCCTGCGAAGCCACAGTCGTCATCCCGGTCAAGAACAGGGCACGGACAATTGAAGATGCCATACGCAGCGTGTTGACACAAGAAACCCGCTTTACCTTCAACCTCATTGTAGTAGACAACCACTCCACGGACGGGACCACGGAGATCGTCGCACGCTACCGTCACGACCCGCGCATGGTTCATCTCATTCCCGAACGCTCCGATCTGGGCATAGGAGGATGCTGGAACACAGCGGTACATCATCCGTCTTGCGGACGGTTCGTCGTCCAATTGGATTCGGACGATCTATACAGTTCCACACATACATTGCAACGCATCATCGACACATTTTACAGCGAAAAGGCCGCGATGGTCATCGGTTCTTACCGCATGACGGATTTTGCCTTGCACACCCTCCCGCCCGGACTTATAGACCATAAGGAATGGACTCCTGCAAACGGTCGCAACAACGCCCTACGTATCAACGGCCTGGGTGCGCCCCGGGCTTTTTTCACACCGGTACTGAGGAGATTCCAACTGCCCGATACCAGTTACGGCGAGGACTACGCCGCCGGTCTGTGTATCTCGCGCTTCTATCGCATCGGACGCATTTATGAGGAATTGTATCTGTGCCGACGCTGGGAAGGAAACTCCGACGCCGCCCTGAGTATAGAGAAAGTCAATGCTCACAATCTATATAAAGACCGCTTGCGTACCGTAGAACTTCATGCGCGGAAACAACTGAACCAACAATGGACACGCCGGCTTACTGCCGAAGAAATGCATACATTCTTCCGAAAACAACTGGAAGAATGGCAAGACACGAAATTGCGTTACGAAGCGTTAAAACAGGTGAAAACGAGAGAACTGGCCTTCGGCAACCATGTGCTCTCCGTACAATTCAACCCGGCACGCATCGTGTCCACCGGCGCCAGCATCTCTCCCAAGGACCTGAAAGCCCGGCCTTGTTTCCTTTGCGACCTCAATCGTCCGAAAGAGCAGCACAGTCTTCCCATAGAGGGACGGTATCAACTTTTAGTCAATCCCTACCCCATCTTGCCGGAACACTTCACCCTCCCTACGCGACGTCACGTCGCACAGAGCATCCTGCCGCATTTTTCAGTCCTGCGCAACCTGGCCTGGAACATCCCCGACACCCTACTCTTCTACAACGGTCCCATGTGCGGTGCGTCGGCTCCCGACCACATGCACTTTCAGGCCGGCACACGCGGAATACTCCCGATCGAAAGAGACTGGAGACGATACGAGACTTGCATGGAAAAACTGTATCCGCTGCAACCGGAAGAAAAGGATATGCTGGAAGATTTGGTATCGCAGAACGCCAACTGCGGGCTCTATCTGCTCAAGAGTTATGCCTGCCCCGTCTTCGTCATCCGCACTTATCCGTCGGATCATCCCTGTTATCTGTTCGAGAAGCTCTACCATGCCCTCCCCCTGTGCAACGACGAAAACGAACCGCGCATGAACATCGTCTGCTGGCGACAAGCATGGAATGCAGGGCGCGAAGACGAAATCATCATCCTGATCTTCCCCAGAAAGAAACACCGTCCGGACTGTTATTCGCAGACCGGAGAGGCGCAAATACTCGTCAGTCCCGGAGCCTTGGACATGGGAGGGCTGATCATCACGCCGCGCGAAGAAGATTTCCGGAAAATCACCTCCGAACAGGCCGTAAACATCTTGCGCGAAGTGACGTTGAGCGAAGAAGAACTCCGGCCGACTATCGCCCGGATTACCGGACATAACTCCCCAGAGACCCGCAACGCCTCGGGGCACACTGCCCTCGCGACAGAACTGTTACACGAACAGACCGAACCGGAAGTCAGCGTAGGCATCATGAACCGCCGGCACATTCGGTTCTCCCTGAACGCCGAATACTCGGCCAAAGGCATGCTGGCCCGCGGCGAACAGACCGTAGAATGCTGTGAAGGCGGTATCTTATGGTATGGCAACCTCTATCGAGAATTGACGTTCACCCCGAAAGAAAAAAACGCATCATTCTCCCTCTACGACGTCACGATCGGCATCCGTTTCCATTGGGAACGACAGGAAACACAGATCTTCAGCGGCACCTTGAGGCTCGTTGTCGAAGAGGAGAAGATTGTCGCCATCAACGTCTTGCCGGTAGAAGACTACCTCATCAGCGTCATCTCCAGCGAAATGAACGCCTCATCATCCATCGAATTCTTAAAGGCATCAGCCGTCATCAGCCGAAGCTGGCTCTATGCCCAAATAGAAAAGCGTAAACAACTGAGCGGACACGACCGCGGATTTTTCTCGTTCAGCAAAACCGACAGCGAATTGATCCGCTGGTACGATCGGGAAGACCATACGATTTTCGACGTCTGTGCCGACGACCATTGCCAACGTTACCAAGGCATCACACGGGCCAGCAACGAAGCTGTGGTAAAAGCGGTGGAAGCCACACGCGGACAAATCCTGATGTCGGGAGAAGACATTTGCGACGCCCGTTTCTCAAAATGCTGCGGAGGCGTCACCGAAGAATTCGAATATTGTTGGGAAAACAAGCATCTGCCCTACCTGACAAGCATCAGAGACGCCGCTCCCGATCTTCACGGCTTACGCCCGGCACTGCCCGACCTGACGCAAGAAGAAGAGGCGGAACGATGGATCAGAGGCACGCCTCCTTCGTTCTGCCATACGACAGACAAAGCGATCCTGCATCAGGTATTGAACGACTACGATCAGGAAACCAAAGACTTTTACCGTTGGAAAGTGGAATACACGCAACAGGAATTAGCAGCCCTTATCGCGGAGAACCTGAAAACCGATTTCGGACAAATTCTCTCGCTTACGCCGATAGAACGCGGACGGGGCGGACACATCTGCAAACTGCGAATCACAGGTACGCAGCGCACCCTCGTCATCGGTAAAGAACTGGAAATACGCCGTGTGCTGAGTTCCACCCATCTGTTCAGCTCCGCGTTCGTCGTAGACTACGAAGACATCACGAACGGCGTACCCGGCAGATTCAGACTCACCGGAGCCGGCTGGGGACATGGCGTAGGCATGTGTCAGATCGGAGCGGCGGTCATGGGCGCACAAGGGTATGCCTACGATGAGATTCTGAAACATTATTATAGCGGAGCCTGCATCCGGAAAGTGTATCCATGAAATGAAAGACCTACATACCCCACACGAAGGCAGGCACACGTCGGCCCCATCCGAAAGCGGGAACCCGTGGAAATGGATTCCCACCCTCTATTTCGCAGAAGCATTGCCCTATGTGGCCGTCATGAGCATCTCCACGATGATGTACGAACGTCTCGGACTGTCCAACGCGGAAATCGCTTTCTACACCAGCATGCTTTATCTCCCGTGGGTCATCAAACCCCTATGGAGCCCGTTCATCGACTTGGCCAAAAGCAAACGTTGGTGGATTCTGGCCATGGAGCTGCTGATTGCCGCGGCCATCGCCGGAGTGGCTTTCACCATACCTTCGCCCCATTTTCTGTTCTTCACGCTGGCGTTCTTCTGGCTGATGGCTTTCAGCAGTTCCACTCACGACATCGCCGCAGACGGATTCTACATGCTGGCCCTCGACCCGCACGAGCAGACGCTCTACGTGGGCATACGAAGCACATTCTACCGCATCGCCACCATTGCCGGCAGCGGACTGCTCATCATGCTGGCAGGCACGTTGGAGACTTTCACCCGCCGCATCGCCCACTCCTGGAGCCTCACGTTCTATGTGTTGGCCGCCTTCTTCGTTTCCGTCAGCGTCTACCACATCTTCCATCTGCCCCGTCCGACCTGCGACCGTAACCTACGTGCCGCTTCGGCCTCCAAGCTGATGAAAGATTTCTTTCTCACGTTTCTTTCTTTCCTTCAGAAGCCCCAGGCTTTCACGGCCATACTTTTCATGTTGTTCTACCGACTACCCGAGGCCCTGCTCATCAAGATCTCCAACCTCTTCATGATCAAACCGATAAGCGAAGGAGGACTGGGACTTTCCACTCAAGAAGTGGGGTTCGTACAAGGCACGGTCGGCGTGTTGGGACTCACCCTGGGCGGCATCATCGGAGGGCTTGCCGCCTCGCGCGACGGATTGAAAAAATGGCTATGGCCGATGGTATGGAGCATCACGCTCCCCGATATGGTCTACGTCTATCTGAGTTACTTTCAATCGCAAAACTTCTTGCTCATCAATGTGCTGGTATTCATCGAGCAATTCGGCTACGGTTTCGGATTTACGGCCTACATGCTCTTCCTGATCTATTATTCGCAGGGTGAGAAGCAAACCTCCCATTATGCCATCAGCACGGCTTTCATGGCCCTGTCCATGATGCTGCCGGGCATGGTAGCCGGCGACCTGCAAGAGGCCGTAGGCTATTTCCAGTTCTTCCTCATCGTGATGGGCTGCTGTCTGGCCACCGTCGGCGTAGCATTCCTC
Organism: Paraprevotella sp.; assembly: GCA_021205005.1. Taxonomy (GTDB): domain Bacteria; phylum Bacteroidota; class Bacteroidia; order Bacteroidales; family Bacteroidaceae; genus Paraprevotella. Next base: position 21,991 of record JAJPYK010000269.1, read on the forward strand.
CTGAAAATCAATCCCGAATTCGGAAAAAAAAGAACGTCATGAAGACAAACCGGAATAAACCGATCCTCCTATGGATAGCCGACGGAGGATCGACCAAAACCGACTGGTGCGGCATAGACACCGACGGAGAAAGGCATTATTTACGCACAAGGGGATTCAACCCGCTCCAACTGGACGATAATGAAATCAGGGCGATTCTTTCACGCGAATGGCTTCCTGCATGCATTCCGTCCGACACCCCGGACCAACCGGTTTATCCGGACATACACTACTACGGTGCCGGCTGCCTGCCGGCCCTCTGCCGGCGGATAGAACGCATATTCACCGGACTGATTCCCGGAGCTACGGCCGAAGTGCGGTCCGACCTGTGGGGAGCCGCCAGAGCCTTGTGCGGCCACGAAGCCGGCATCGCCTGTATCTTGGGCACCGGAGCCAACTCCTGTCTGTACGACGGACGGACGATCGCCGACCACATCCCCCCTTTAGGATACATCCTGGGAGACGAAGGCAGCGGAGCCTATCTCGGGAAACGTCTCATCGCCGGACTATTGAAAAGAACATGGGCGCAAGAACTCCGCGAACAGTTCGAGGCTGAATACGGATGGACCGAAGACGACCTCATACGGAAAGTGTACCGTGAACCCGAAGCCAACCGCTTTTTAGCTTCGTTCGCTCCTTTCCTGAAAACCCGCCGTCAACATCCCGACATACACCGCATGCTCGTAGACAGCTTCTGTGCATTCTTCAAGATGAACATAGAACCATACGCACACCGGGGACTGCCGGTGCACTTTGTCGGCAGCATTGCCTTCCACTTCCGCGAAGAGTTGGAAGAAGCCGCACATCTTTGCGGACGACACATAGGCAAAATACTCGAGAAACCGATAGAGAGCATGGCCGATTATCATGTATCCCCACTCGAAAAAACGACAAAAGAAGTCAGATAAAGAAAAATATCTATTTTTTAGCAAAACATGCTATAAAGCATAAAAATAAACTTGCATGAGCCTAAGAATGCCCTTATTTTTGCAGCGTTATCCTGAAAACCATCTTTTTACCTTAAACAAGACTAATACCTGAAAAACTAAAGAATGAGAGGGTGTGTCATAATTCAAAAAGCACTTTGAAAAAGTAATAATCAGAAACTTCATTCAATAAAAACAACCATATAGAGCTTCGTGGAGAGCTTTATAAGGTTGTTTTTGCTTAGTTCAACGGAGGATACTTACAGATTATAAGTTGTCAATCTCAAAATTTGAATTATGACACACCCTCTTTTTTCATAGTTTATCGTCGGGCTTATATTCTCATTTGTTTAGGCTGCTT
>JAJPYK010000257.1 GCA_021205005.1 Paraprevotella sp.
ATACTTACAGATTATAAGTTGTCAATCTCAAAATTTGAATTATGACACACCCTCTGGGAATAAAAGGGATAAGCAGTGCTTTCAATTTGTCCCGCAACACGATGCGGAAGTATGTCCGCGCTTTTCAAGAGAGTGGCCTTTCACTGGAAAAAATGCTGGGCATGTCCGACGAAGCACCTTTACGGTATGTTCGTCGGGGGGTAAGTCACGTACAAAAGAACCTTCAGAACGTCGTGTCGGACTGGATGCGCTCCTTCCGGAATACGCCGCCCACCTGCGGCAGAAGGGTGTCACGGTCCGCAAGCTCTTCGAGGAATACAGTCACGGGTATTCGGACAGTTACCGTCATGCTAATTTCGGCATCCTGCTCCGGCGGTATATGCTTCAGACAAGGGCAGTCGGACATGTGGATCATTATGCAGGAGACCAGATGTACATCGATTTCGCGGGTGACAGGCTTGAGGTGACTGACGGGTTCACGGGAAATCCCAGACAAGCTGAAGTGTTCGTTGCCATCCTGCACTGCAGCCACTACATTTATTGCGAGGCCGTGTGTGCCCAGCGCAAGGAAGACCTCATCAGCGCCTGTGAGAACGCGCTGCATTTCTTCGGTGGCGCTCCCATGGCCATAGTGCCGGACAACCAGAAAGCCGCCGTCACCCGCAGCGACCGCAACGAGCCGGTCATCAATGAAGAGTTTGAAGCTCTCGCCGAACATTACGGATGCGCCGTATACTCGGTCCGTGTGCGCCATCCCAAGGACAAAGCGCTCGTGGAAAATGCGGTCAGGCTGATGTACCGTTCCGTCTACGCCGACATCGAAGGACTGGTATTCCGCGACCTTGATTCCCTGAACTGTGCCATACGAGATTCGTTGGAAAAGTTCAACACCGCCCGCATGGCCTCTCGCGAGTACTCCCGCCGCGAACTTTTCGAGCGTACGGAAGCCGACTATCTGCGTCCTCTCCCTGCCGCACGTTACCGGATGAAAAAGCGCAGGACGGCAACGATCATGAGCAACAGCTACGTCACGCTCTTCAAGCATCATTACAGCGTGCCAAAAGAGTACATCGGCATACGTGTGGACATTGTATATGACGCGGAAACACTGGAAATTTTCCATGGTCTCAGACATGCAGCCACGCATCACCGTGACGACACGCCTTACGGCTACACACAAAAAACCTCGCACAACCTGCCGGGGCGTCACGGTAGCTACGAGAAAGACCTGGGGGAGATTTTTCAGCGTGCAGCCTCCATTGACAACATCGTGCTCGTGTACCTGAAGGAGGTCGCCGCCCACAAGAGGCATCTTCCGATATCGTTCCGCAGCTGCCGGGGTATCCTTTCGCTTGAGAGGAAGTTCGAGCTTGAAAGGCTGATGGCGGCGTGCGCGTGTGCATCCCTGGCCCGTCTTTACGGATATCAGGATGTGCTCAGTATCCTTGAAAAGGGGGATGACGCGGGTTTCCTGCCGTCCGTGGAAGATTACGGGACGGATGCCCAAGGGCTGAAACTCCCGCAGTACAAAAAAAAAACCGCGGGCGTGAATACTTCTCAAAAACAGACATATCCGACAGCTTAAAGACTGACAGCAATGAAAACAAATGAAAAAACAGCACCTATCCTTGCGGAAAAAGACCGCAACGCCGTATCCCTAGAACTTATGAACCGGATGAAGCTCCACGGCATGGTCGCAGCCTTCACCGAAAGTCTTTCGTCAACCTTTGCCGAAGCGGCCACGCCGGACAGTTTCCTCTCCTGGCTGCTTTCCCGCGAATGGACTACCGCTCGGAAGCGGCCATACAAAGGCTCATACGCATGGCTTCGTTCCGTTACAAGGCCTATCCGAAAGAGATAGACTACACAATAAGCCGCGGACTTGACAGGAACCGGATGGAACGGCTGGCCTCTCTGGAGTTCATCCGGCAGGCGCAAAACCTATTCATCCACGGTTCGTCCGGTACAGGAAAGAGTTTTCTGGGCACCGCACTGGGATACCAGGCATGCGAGTCCGGAATCCGCTCCTTTTATGCAAACGCCTCGAAACTTCTAGAAGCATTGAAAGTGGCAAAGGCCAAGGGAACCATTGAGGCGGAACTCCGAAAAATAGAACGGTGTCCGCTGCTTATTGTGGACGACCTCTTCCTCGTGCCGCTTGACGCCAAGGAAAGTCCGATTCTGCTGGACATCATTGAGGACAGGCACGGCCGGAAGTCCATCATCATCACCTCGTAAGTTCCGGAATCCAACGGGTATGATGCCATCGGAGATCCGACCGTGGCAGATGCGATGCTGGACCGGATTGTACACGCAGCGCACCAGATTGAACTAACGGGTGAAAGTGTACGAAAAATCAAAGCAGGGAAAAATAAATAGACCAAAGTAAAATGACCCCGTCGGCCAGGACTTATACAGGGGAATACTGATTTTTTTTTCGGATGGTCAACGGTGTTTGGTGCACGGGGGCAACACGCTGTGGATTCTCCATACATCCTAAAGCGTTTTCGAGATGCTTTGCTTGCAACTGAATTGCGCCACAGTCCCGTTGATTGTCACTCGTCCCATGATGGGAACAATACCGTTTTTCTCCTTGCTGCCGTTCACGTAGAACAGCACTTTGAATGTACTTCTTGCCATATTCGTTTTTTTGTTTGCAAAGTTATTACTCAACGAGTTAGACCTTGTAAGCCAATCGAAGTCATACGGAGAAACTTTCAGTGCCACGTGTTAAAAATCACTTTTCAGCGGGTAATGATTTGGAGACCGTTTTTATTCAATATTCCGCTTTCCTTTGCGTTACCTCATTTTTTTCATCTGGCACTGTTTGGCTTTATAAACGCTTTTATACTAAGCAATTCAGCGCATTTCCGTTCCTTTTATACCGTTATTCCAGAGATTTTCCGTAATTTTGTACTCATAAGCATAGCATTTATTGTTTACAAGATGCTTTTCTCGGTCAATTATCATGCAAAAAACAACGAATACCTGTAAAACCCAAGACAATCCAAATAAAACAGCAACATGCGCATTATAAAACTACTACTCATATTGATATCATTAAGTACCTCTTTTGCCAACGCAGGAAACGTTGACATAGAGAAAGAGCTGTCGACGCTCGACTCTGTATTGGCGCAAAAAGACAAGTATATTCAGGAGAAACAGAAGACCATAGATGAGTTGAAACACGAATACACACATTGCAACACACAGGTAGACAAGTATAGCTACAACAAGCGACTGTATGATGAATACATGAAATTTGACTCAGACTCTGCACTCACCTACGCTTACAGATGCAAGAAAACCGCGGGGAAAGCAGGACTAGAGATGGAGAAGCTCTCTGCGCAAATAGACATCGTATACATAACCATCCTGCAAGGTGAGTTTTTCAAGGGAAAGGAAATGCTCAAAAACTTCGGCAACATAGACAGCATACCTGAAATCATAAGGCCAAAGCTAGCGTTAGTGTATATGGAACTTTGTATCAGGCTTGCAACAAGACAAGTCCGATCTCTTATAAGCAACAAGAAGCCCACAAAGGAGATCATCAATGAATACAACAATTACAAGAAATACCTACCTGCAAACGGGTGGCAATACTGCTATTACAAAGCTATCATCAACAGAACGTGCAGTAAAGAAGATATAGAACACCACCTGAGAGACACGCACAAGCCATCGATACAAGCCGCAATGCTGTACATAGCCATGTCGCAATGTTACGTCAACGAAAAAAATCAAGAGATGTTCTGCTACTATCTCATCAAATCGGCAATAAACGACATCATGTCGGCTAATAGGGAAGCTTCTTCCATCATGCAACTTATCTACACACCCTACATAGAAAAAGGCAGCAAACGAGCGTCAAAATACGTAGCACTTTGTATGGACAACGCCAACCATTACGGAGATAGATACAGAAGTCTGGACATCATGAATGCCAATATCTTTATCGCAAAGGGATATGAAGAAAAACTGGAAAAGGGTGGACAAATCATGCAGGTCGTCATTATCATGTTGATTCTATCCATGATAGTGACGATTGTGACTCTGCGGAATATAGTAAACAAGAAGAAAAGACTCTCTGCGGTCGGCATCCAACTGAAAGAAGCCAATGAATCGCTAATGTCAGAGATGCAAAAGATAGAGACGATGCAGCAAGAAATAGCCGAAACCAATAAGGAGCTGACAGAAGAGATAGAAAACCGGAACCAAAGTTTCATCAACATATACAGGCTCTTGTCACAGTATATTACAGACATGACGACTTTCAAGAAAACGGTTGTCAACCTCATCACGGCAGGATAGGTGGACAAGGCGAAAAAGGAACTTGGCTCAAATGCTGAAATGGAAAAGTACTTAAAAGACTTTTACAAGCATTTCGATAAGGCTTTCTTGGTGACACATCCCGACTTCATGGACAAGTTTAATGTCATACTGCGACCGGAATGCCGAATTATGCTGCCCGAAGAAGCGACGCTTACGCCGGAACTGAGGATTTATGCCCTCGTGAGTATCGGGATAACAGACAGCATCAGCATCGCGCAATTCCGGCACTACTCCACGCAGACCATTTATAACTACAGACTCAAGATGAGACACAACGCCTGCATCCCTGAGTCAGCGTTCGCGGACACCGTGTATAGGTTCTACAACAAGGACGAAGACAAGGAACGCGATGCCGAAGACAAGAAACCGTAAGGAAACAGAAAGCCGCGACACAAGGCACTATAAAATATTTTGTGTAAATGGGAAATACGGGCTTCAAAGTGAGTTCCGTATTTTTTTTTATTTTATACATTTACAAAATGAAGGAAATTATGAAAGAGAAAAATCAAGTAGTGCCTGATGAGGTATGTAAAGTATCAATAGATACGCTACACTTTTTCTTTTCGTAGGCAAATCTTAATC
>JAJPYK010000003.1 GCA_021205005.1 Paraprevotella sp.
TATATATTATCCGGATGAAAATAATCGGCAATACAATAATTTGAAAATTGACTACAGGTTTAATTCGTGGGCTCAGAATCTAACCTATAAGGTGAATTACATGGATACTTCCAACCCGTTGACCGTATGGCTGACAAATCCGAACCTGCCCGACACTCACAACCAATTCATAGGGGCTGACTACAATTGGGGTATACAGGAAAAACAGCTTCGGGTCTTTTTCTACTCTAACTAAACCTATCGCATAAATTCCAGCCACCGGCATACGTACTTACAGGCCTTAAACCGTGAACGGAAATTGGTACTACTTTGGCGGATTCAACACGGTGGCACCGCTCGACAAGAACAGATGGTTCTACTTTTTCAACTTTACCGACTGGTCGTATAGTCACAATGTGGATTACCTCTGTCTGAACAATCAGAGCAACAGCATACGCAATACGGTACATACTGTGACGTTAAAGGAGGCATTGCGTCTGGACTTTCGGAAAGACAAGCTTTTCCTCGGATTAAGGGGGAACTTCTATTGGACTCATGCCACGGGAAAGAATATATCCACCATCAACACTTTCGATTATAGTTATGGATTGAACTGGAATTGGCAGCTTCCCGCCGAGTTCGGACTGAGCGGTGATCTGATGATGTATAGCAGACGAGGCCTTGAGACCAACCAACTGAACACGGACGAGTTTCTGTGCAACCTCCATCTAAGCAAATCCATACTCAAAGGCAACCTGGTATTTATGCTGGACGGTTTTGATATTTTCAACCAACTGTCCAACATACGCTACAGTATCAATGCCCAAGGGCAAACCGAGAGCTATTACAACGTGGTCCAGAGATATGCCATGTTACGGGCCATATATAAATTTCATCGCGAACCGAAAAAAAGGAACTGACATAAATGAAACATGCCATTCTGATTATCGCCTACCATCAGGCGGATTTCATCAAACAATGTATAGACAATTTCGATGATGACTTTCTTGTATTCATTCATTGGGATAAGAGGGCGGAACTCACGGAAGCCGACCGGAACATGTTAGTCAGGCATCCCCGCGTGAGATTCTTGGGGAAAGACTATCCGGTCAACTGGGGAAGCTACGGTCTGGTGCGGGTGACGCTGCGGCTCTGCCGGGAGGCAATGAAACACGGGGATGTGAAATATTTCCACCTCATCAGTGACGCAGACATGCCGACACGCAATGCGGCATGTTTCAAACACTTCTTCCAAATACACCAAGGAGAAAGCTTCATGGAATATGGCAAGTACAATTCCGAAAGCGGAACCTTCAACGAGGAGCATTTCCAAAAAATGACACTTTTCCACCGCACGGAGAAATATAATCTGAGAAATCCGGAAGAGCATAGACGTTATGCCGCCGAACTGGAAGAACAACGGAAAAGCGACAAACGCCGCCCCTTGCCTGACATCCCCGTTTATGGAGGACCGGCATGGTGGAGCCTGACCCGTGAATGCGTGACATATTTATTGGAGAAAGAAGACTATATAGAACAGGTTTACACTGAAACGCTCATACCCGATGAGATGTTTACCCAAACATTGCTAATGAATTCCCCGTTTGCCTCCACTATAGTCAACAAGCATCTGAGGTACATCTGTTGGGAACAGCGGAACGGCAACCGCCCTGCCGTATTGGACAAAAGCGACTTTGCACGGGTTCTGCGAGGGGATTTTTTCTTTGCCCGCAAGGTGGATCCGGAAGGAGTATCAAAGTCATTTGTCCGTTTAGTAGACGACATCTGCCTGCATACCCCGTTTATAGTCGATGTTGAGAAAGATACATGGGACAGTCTGTTGGACAAGCTCCATACGTTTTTGTATGCCAAACAAGACATATATAAAGTACGGGGCTACCAGTATGGTACCATCGGAACTTGGATTTTCCTATACTTGCACGGAAAACTGAGACATTCGCCTTTCAACCTCCCGACATACCTGAAACAGACAGCCGAAGTCTGGGAGGAATACTTGGACACGGAAAACTCTTCTGATGAATGTGGGTTCCTGGGCATGGCCGCCTGTGTAGAATACCTGTACCAATATATGGACTGTTCCTTGCTGGATGTGGCATTAGACGAAGTGAACGACTATGCCTATAATTACCTGTGCAACGTGAGACCGGAGGATTCTGACGAAAAATGGAGTGCATCTTTCCAGACCTACTTCCATTTTCTGGAAAGAAACGGGAGACTCACAGAGGATGACCGTAAAGTGTTGAAAACTCAGGAAGCGAAAGAACCATGTACATCCTCTTCATGGACGTTCTCCCATCCAGGAGAAGTGGCGGAAAGAATGAACAGGGTATGTTCGCTGGGGCTTTCCGGATATGCAGGATTAGGACTGGTATTATTGGCAAAAGCTACAAGTAAAGAGCAAACGGACTGGTTGCCTCTGCTCGATCTCATCCCCCAACCATAAAAACAATGAAATTCACCCGTCAGTTCGACCAAATGGATTGCGGACCGGCTTGCGTTCGCATGATAGCTGATGCACATGGTCGCCAGTACCCTATCTCTTACCTGCGTTCTCTGGCCCACCTGAGCAGAGAAGGGGTAAGCGTGGCCGGTATACGTCACGCATTGGAACATATCGGAATGAAATCCGCATCCTTTGAAATGACGCTGGAACAACTACGGGAGGATTGCCCTTTGCCGGCTATCTTGCATTGGGAACAAAACCATTTCGTGGTACTATACGACGTACGTCAAAACAAATGGAACGGTAAATGGAAATATGCCGTGGCTAATCCCGCGTATGGGAAATACACCTTTTCGGAAAGAAAATTCGCCGAATACTGGCTGAACGGGGACAAGGGTGTCGCCATCGTATCCGAACCCACACCGTCATTCTACGAAAAGGGATCTATCAAGGAAAAACACAGTTTCCTGCAATTCAAGCGAAAGTATGTATGGCCGTTCAAGAAAGAGATGATGCAGTTAGCTTTCGGCATGTCCAGCGGCATCCTGCTTTCACTGGTAACCCCGTTCCTTACACAAGCCATGGTAGACAACGGCATCGCCATGCGTGACATGGATGTCATCCGCAATCTTTTATTTGCCCAGATAGCCCTGTTTATCGGTTCATTCTCCATGGGGATGATTAGCAGTTGGGTGACCCTGGACACAGGTACACGCATCAACATAAACGTACTCCATGACTATTTATGCAAACTGTTGCAACTGCCCATGACCTTTTCGAATCCAAAAGCGTGGGAGATTACCAGCAACGGATAGGTGATCATGGAAGGATACAAGGATTCACTACCCAGGCTACTATGCAGACCCTCTTTTCATTGGTATCATGTGCTGTGTTGCTGGTCATCATCGGCTATTACAATATTGTCATCCTAGCCGCCTACCTGTTCATTACAGGATTGAGCACGACATGGATGAGCTACTTTTTCAAGCTCCGCAAATCTCTCGATTATGAACAGTTCCGCGTAGGAGTGAGAAACCAAAACAAACTTTTCGAAATGATGAGCGGTATTGTGGACATCAAAGTCAATACCTACGAACGGTATAAAATAGAAGAATGGAACGGAATGCAGGAGGAATTATATGATATGAACCGAAAGAGCCTGCGGTTAGGACAAATACAAAACACGGGATATACAATCATCGGTCAAGTACGGAATATTTTCATCACGTTCTGGATCGCCGCCGAAGTGGTGCAAGGCAACCTGACACTCGGCATGATGATGAGCATTTCAAGCATCATAGGACAGGTAAACGGACCGCTTTCCCAACTTATCGGATTCTTGCAACAGTCTCAAGATGCTAAAATCAGTCTGGAACGTTCCGAGGAAGTCTATTTGTGCCGAAATGAAGACCGGAAATACATGAAAGAACTTACGCAGGACCGACCACCGCTGGACATCCGCCTGGACAACGTCACCTTCTGTTATACAGGCAGCATCGGAAAAGCGGCATTGGAACAAGTCAGTCTGACTATCCCCTCAGGAAAGATGACGGCTATCGTAGGAGAAAGCGGGAGTGGAAAGACCACGCTTATGAAACTACTATTGAAATTTTATGCGCCTACGGAAGGACACATATGGATCGGGAAAGATGATTTGGCAGACTACAAGGCTGAATCTATCAGAAAAGCTTCGGGCATTGTCATGCAGGAAAACTTCATCTTCTCGGATACAATACAAAATAATATCATCATGGGAGAAGCCTTTGACAAAAAACGGATGGACGAGGCTATCCGCGCGGCCTGCCTGGACGAATACATAGATGGACTACCCTTGGGTTTGCAAACCCACATAGGTGCCGAGGGCATAGGAGTAAGTGGAGGAGAAAAACAGCGCATCATGATAGCGAGGGCCATTTATAAGAATCCGCTTTACTTGATGCTGGATGAGGCTACCAGTTCGCTGGACGCAGAGAATGAACGCCGCATTACGGAGAATATAGGAAAGATATGCCAGCAACGTACGTTATTGGTTATCGCACATCGGCTGTCGACCGTGAAGAATGCCGACCATATCATCGTACTGCGTCATGGCCGTGTGGTGGAATCCGGCACACACAAGGAACTCGTAGATAAAAAGGGGTATTACCGGGAATTAGTGCAAAACAAATTGGAACTAGCCGATTCATGAAAGAAAAACATGCAATGTACGCATTCTTCCTGCATTACGGTATCTCGACCGTATTGCTTCTTATGCTGGCTGCTATTATCGTGATGCTGAACACAGTGGAGATTAACCAGAAAGTAACGGCAGACATATTGAAAGAGGGAGAAAGATGCCGGGCTTATGTGGCTAAAAACGCTTGTCTGACGTTACACAAAGGATATTCCCTGACCATAGATGCCATGAACGGAGAAAAGTTAGGGTTTACCGTACAATCCGTCATGGAAGAACCGGATTATTACGTGG